>JAEUJR010000340.1 GCA_016793585.1 Archangium sp. | reverse complement strand
TGCCGCGTCTTGTCTTCGATTGACTGAAACCGCTCTTTCACAGGGCGGCCTTGTACTCGGTTTGTTCTGAGTCGTCGACCGAAAACAGCAAAACTCGATGATTTTACTCGCGATTTCGGCCATGTGCGACCAGGTGGGTGTTTTCGAAATCGGCTGACGGGGTCGAACGATGGTACTTCTGGCCGCGGCGGAGCTTCCGGTCTGGTGAACGGTGCGGTCTTCAAAACCGTTGAGTTGGCGCGCGAGCGTCGGCTGGTGGGTTCGATTCCCATGCTCCGCCGAACAGCAGCAGCACCCGCTCAGTCGAGGCCGCGTTCGTAGAGCTCGTCTTCATCGAGGCCGAGCAGGTGCCCGACCTCGTGCAGCACGGTGATGCGAATCTCTTCGAGCAGCTCGTCACGTGTGCGGGCGAAACGCTCGAGGTTGTGCTGGTAGAGCGTGATGCGGGCGGTCTCGTGGTGGCTGGCCTCGATGGGGCTGCGCTCGTCGATGGCGAGGCCGCGAAACACGCCGAGGATCAGCGGAGAGATGCCGCCCTCCTTCAGGTCCTCGTCCGAGGGAATCGGCTGCACGTCGATCACGCAGTTGTCGAGGTGCGGCTTGGCGTGATCGGGCAGCGCTGCGATCGCCTGCTGTACGGTGGCGTCGAACTCCTCCGCGCTCAGGTGAACGGGCGGCGGAAAGTCCTCTGGCGAAAGTGACTGCGCCTTCTGGAAGAACGGCTCGGGGGCCTCGCCGCGTCGCTCGGCCAGCAACCCGAGGTAGTGATGCGCCCACGCCTCGTCGGGGTAGTCCTTCACGAGCGACTGGTACACGCGCCGCGCTTCATCGAATCGGCCGAGCTCGAACAAGGCCTGCCCCTGCTCGAGCCTCGCTTCGGGGTGCTCTGCGTCGACGTCGAGCGCCACCCGAATGCTCGCCAGCGCCTCGGTGAAGTCACCCAGCTGATTGAGCGCGGTGGCGCGCAGCAGCTCTGACTCGAACAGCAGCTCGTCGTCGCCGCGAATCAGGCCTTCGCCATCTTCCAGCAGCTCGAGGCCCTGCTCGATCAGCTCCCGATCGTCTTCCGCCTCGCGAATCAGCAGATCGGCCTCGGCGATCACCCACGCCGGGTTCTTCGGCTCGATCACCCGCAAGCGCTCGTAGGCCTCGACCGCGTCTTCGAGATCGCCCGCCGTGCGGTGCGCGACCGCCATCAAGTCGAGCGCGTCGATGTCGTCCGGCTCCTCGCGCAGCATCTCCTGGGCGATCTTCAGCGCGTCGTCGGCGTTGCCCGCTTCGAGGGCGTCTTCGGCGCGTTCGATCAGCTGCGCAAACCGGGGATTGGGCACGGAGGGGTTGTCAGGGCGGCGCTACCGAAAGTCAATCGCCGGTGCTATGGCACGCGCCCTATGTCGGAGCCGGCCGGCCCCCCAGACATGAACCGCAGCATTCTCGTCGTCGACGATGACGAGTCGACGCTGCAGATGCTGGGAACCTTCCTGCGGCGTCACGGCTACCGCACCATCACCGCGACGAACCCGATTCGCGCGCTCGAGCTGCTCCAGACCGAGACCGTGCACCTCGTCATCACCGATCTCATGATGCCGCACGTCGATGGCATCTCGTTCACCCAGCAGATTCACCAGCTGCCGAACCACGCCCACGTGCCCGTCATCATGATCACCGCGTACGGCAACGACACGCTCAACGATCAGGGCATGCGCAAAGGCGTCGCCATGACGCTCTCGAAGCCCCTCGAGCTCTCCAAGCTGCTCGACCTCGTCGGCTTCGCGACCCACTGAAAGCAGCCCTGCGGGTTGACTTTGGAGCGCGGCTCCTTAATTTGGCGCTCGCCATGCGCGAGTGCTAACCGCGCGTGATTCGAAGCACTGAAACTCACGTCTTTTCAGGAGGTTGGTTCGATGGCTGCCAAAGAGATCTTCTTTCACCAGGGTGCCCGCGAGGCGATTCTGCGCGGTGTTCGCATTCTCTCCGACGCCGTGGCGGTGACGCTGGGGCCCAAGGGCCGCAACGTCGTCATCGAGAAGTCATTCGGCTCGCCGACGGTCACGAAGGACGGCGTCACCGTGGCCAAGGAGATCGAGCTCGACAACAAGTTCGAGAACATGGGCGCGCAGATGGTGAAGGAGGTCGCCTCGAAGACCTCTGACACCGCGGGCGACGGCACCACCACCGCCACCGTGCTGGCGCGCGCGATCTACGAAGAGGGCCTCAAGCTGGTCGCCGCCGGCCACAACCCGATGGATCTCAAGCGCGGCATCGACAAGGCCGTCGAGGTCGTCATCGCCGAGGTGAAGAAGCTGTCGAAGCCGGTCAACGGCAAGAAAGACATCGCGCAGGTCGGCACCATCTCGGCCAACGGCGACGACACCATCGGCAACATCATCGCCGAGGCGATGGAGAAGGTCGGCAAGGAAGGCGTGATCACGGTCGAAGAAGCGAAGGGGCTCGAGACCGAGCTCGAGGTCGTCGAAGGCATGCAGTTCGACCGCGGCTACATCTCGCCGTACTTCGTCACCAACCGCGAGCGCATGCTGGTCGAGCTCTCGGACCCGTACATTCTCATCAGCGAGAAGAAGATCTCGACGATGGCCGACCTCATTCCCGTGCTCGAGCAGGTCGCCCGTTCGGGCAAGCCGCTGCTCATGATCGCCGACGACATCGAGGGTGAGGCGCTCGCGACGCTCGTGGTGAACAAGATTCGTGGCGTGCTCAACGTCGCGGCCGTAAAGGCGCCGGGCTTCGGCGATCGCCGCAAAGAGATGCTGAAGGACATCGCGGTGCTGACGGGCGGCACGGTCGTCAGCGAAGAGCTCGGCACCAAGTTCGAGTCGCTCACGCTCTCGGATCTCGGCCGCGCGAAGAAGATCACCATCGACAAGGACAACACGACGATCGTCGACGGCAACGGCGCGAAGGCCGACATCGACGGGCGCATCAAGCTCATCCGCACGCAGATCGCCGAGACCACCAGCGACTACGACAAAGAGAAGCTGCAGGAGCGGCTCGCCAAGCTCGTCGGCGGCGTGGCGGTGATTCACGTCGGCGCGGCCACCGAGACCGAGATGAAAGAGAAGAAGGCCCGCGTGGAAGACGCCATGCACGCGACCCGCGCGGCCGTCGAAGAGGGCATCGTGCCCGGCGGCGGCGTGGCGTTCATTCGCTGCCTCACCGCGCTCGACGCGCTCAAGCTCGGCGGCGTGCAGGACTTCGGCGTCGAGATCGTGAAGAAGGCGATCACCCAGCCGCTGTGGAAGATCGCGCAGAACGCGGGCCACGAAGGCGCCGTGGTGATCAACAAGGTCAAGGAGGGCAAGGGGGCCTTCGGCTTCAACGCCCGCACCGACGCCTGGGAAGATCTCGAGAAGGCCGGCGTCATCGACCCCGCGAAGGTCTCGCGCTGCGCGCTGCAGAACGCGGCGTCGGTCGCTTCGCTGCTGCTCACCACCGAGGCGATGGTCGCCGACAAGCCCAAGAAGGCGAAGGCAGGCAAGGGTGGCGGCGCCGGTGGCCCCGACTACGGCGGCGACGACATGGACATGTGATTCACGGCTGACGTGAATTCACGGCCCCGGTGGCTCCTTCGCGAGTCATCGGGGCTTCGTCTTTTCTGGAAGCAGGTGCGCGTCGTGGGCCTCGTGTGTACGAAGGCGCCCCATGCGACTCCTCTTCGTCTCGTGCGTGCTCGTGCTCTCGGCGTGTGGTCAGCAGATGACGACGCCCGACGCTGGAAACCCGCTCTTCCTCTGCGACCCGTCGGCGCCCGCGCTCACCCTCGCTGGCAGCGTGCAGGCCGACCTCTTCGACAAGCAGTGCAAGAGCTGCCACAACTCCTTCGACGCGACCAACGGCGACTTCAGCGACGCCTCGCGAACGGCCGACTCGGTGTCGAAGGCGTCGAAGTACACGCTCAAGCGTGTCGAGCCCAACGACCTGGGCAAGAGCGCGATGTGGCTCAAGCTGAACGCCACGAAGGGCCCCAACGGTGAGAACTCGGGCGGCGTGATGCCTCCGGGCGGAATGCTCCCCGAGGCCTCGCGCAAGATCATCAAGGACTGGATCTGCTCGGGCGCGAAGTGATCAGGGCAGCTGCACGACGCTGAAGCCGTCGAGGCCGATGGCGCGCGGCCCGTCGGTGACGATCTCGACCGCGAGCCGTTCGCCCATCTCGATCAGGTCGAGCTCGAGCGAGACGAAGGTCCACGTGGGGTCGATGCGCTGCGTGCGGGCTGGCCGATAGCCACCCGAGCGCACGCGCAGCTGAACGGTGATCGGCATCGGGTTCTGGTCGAGTGATTTGACCCACCCCGAGACGCGGAAGCGGGTGCCTGCAGGGGCGGCAGCGCTGAGATCGAAGTCGCCGTCGAGCTCCAGCATCTCGGTGTTGGCCGTCGATTGCTCCACCCAGGCCTGGCAGTGCGCGCCGCCTGTCGGGTGGTGAATCACCGGTGCCGTCGAGCTCCAGCCTGGAATGCCGGCATCGGTCGTTCGCTCGAAGGAGCCGTTGAAGAGCAGGTCTTTGGTGACGGGGGCGCAGCCTGCGTCGGCTTCCCCGCCGTCCAGGACTCCACAGACCCCTTCCTGCCGCCGGCAGGCCGCGAGCCGCTCGTCGAAGCCGAAGCACGACCAAGCGACGAGGGCGAACGTCGCGACGACGAAGTGGCGCTTCACCATGAGCCACCGAACGAAAGAACGGCGCCGTTCGCGGTTGGCGTGAAGGCGATGGCTGGCGAGCGCCCCGAGAGGACGGCGACGATGGCCGTCACGCCAGCCCCGAGGGCCAGGCCGCCCGAGGTCCACCCGACGATCTCTGCCGCCTTCCCTCCGAGCGCCAGGTTCTCGGCCTTCGTGGTGACCAGCCGAGAGGCAGCGAGCTCGCGCTCGAGGGCATCGAGCTGGAGCTTCGCGGCGACGAAGGCCACCGCGCTGCCAGCTACCAGCACGACCGCCGCCCCCGCCGACAACCACAACAGCGCACTGGCGGGTGGGGCGTAGCCGAACTCACGCGCGATCGAGCCCGCCGCCAGCGTGAGGCTCTTCAAGAAGGTCGCTTCGTCCTCACCTTCCGCCGATGCCTGGGCGAGTGCGTGGCCATCGGTCGACGCGATCACCCTGAACGTGGCGCGAAACCCGCCGCCGAGGTGGGCGACGCTGGCGTTGACGAGCGCTGCGGCGCCGAGCGCGTTGCCCAGCTCGACGGCGCAGCCGTCATCCGCACAGCCCAGCAGCTGCTTCTGCCGCTCGAGCCCGAGAATCGACGCGATGTCTCTGGGCGTCACGACCTCGAAGCCGCGCCCGCGCAGCTCCTGTTCGAAGTGTTCTGCGAAGTAGCCGGCGACGTCGGCGTCGACCCGCACCACCGACCAGGGCGGTGCCACCAGCTTCACGGGCGCCGCCTGCAGCCCGACCAGCACGACGAAGGCGAGCATCGATCACTTCTTCTTCTTGGGGTCCTTCGCGGGGGCGGCGGGCGGCGGAGCAGGGAAGTTGGCGTCGAGCACCAGCTTGGCGCTCGACTTCAGCTGCTCGCTCTTCGAGTTCTTGACGATGTCGAGCAGCGACTCCTTGGCGACGGGCGTCTTCACGTCGTCGAGGGAGGCCAGCATGAGCTCGCGAATGTCGTCGCCGCTGAAGGCGTCATCGGTGACGAGCACGGCGATCATCGGCGCGAAGTCGGGGTTCTCACGCAGCGCCTTGTTGTCGGCGAGGCGGTTGAAGAGCTGGCGGGTGAGCTCGGGGTTGTTCGCGTTCTGGGTGAGCAGCTCCTTGATCGACGCGATCACCTCGGGGCCCTCCATCGAGCCGAGCGCCTCGGCGGTGCGGCGGAAGAACGGGTAGCCGCGGCCCTTCTGCGTGACCATGGCCGACTTCAGCGTCGCGAGGGCGGCGGCGGTGTTGATGCGGGCGGCGCCACCGGCGAAGGCGCCGAGGTAGTTGATGTCGATCTCGCGCTTGCCGAGCTGCTCGAGAATGTACGCGTGGCCCTCGGGCGCGTCGGTCTTGCCGAGCATCTCGAGCGCGGCGCAGCGCACGCGAATGTAGCCGAGCGGGTCGTCGTTGAGGTTCTCGGGCTTCTTGGCGAGCTTGAGGCCGATGGCGGCGAAGTCTTTCGGCAGGCGCTTGAAGCGCGAGTCGGTGAGGCGCTTCATCACCGCTTCACGCACGTAGGGCGAGGGATCCTTTGCGAGCACGTCGAGCACCGCGTTCAGGGCGGCGTCGGTGGGGCGCGCTTCGGACTCCATGTTCGGGTTGCCGAGCTCGCCGAGCAGGTTCCACGCGGCGATGAGGCGCCAGGTCGGGTCGGGGTCGTTCCGGGCGGCGTCGACCCACTGGTCCTCGGGCACCGTCGTCTTGTTCACCCGCACCAGCGCGCCGAAGTTCTCGTTCCAGTTGATCCACTGCGGAGCGGCGGCGACGTCGAAGCTGACCTTCACCTCGGGCTTGTCGACGAGAATCGTCTGCTTCACCGTGTACGCAGGCTCGTTGTCGCGGTGAATGACGATGGGCAGCTTGAAGACGAAGGGGCCCTTCTCTGACGGGTTCGAGTTCTGCTGGCGAATCGTGATCGTCACCTGTGAACCGCCGAAGCTGAACTCGGGGAAGATCACCGGGTACCCCTTCTTGCTGACCCACGCGTCCTTGAAGGCCTTCAGGTCTTTGTCCTTCTCCTTCTTGTTCGCCTCGAGCACGGCCTTGAAGAAGTCGTCAGTGGTGGCGCTCTGGTACGCGTACTTGTCGAGGTACGCCTTGAGGCCGGCCTTGAACTCCTTCTGACCGAGCCAGAGCTCGAGCATGCGGGCGACCGAGGCGCCCTTGCGGTTGGTGACGGAGTCGGACGACTCGGCCGCGGTGGCGCCCTTCGTCACCAGCGCGTGGGCGCGGGGCCCGTCTTCCTGGCGGAAGTAGTCTTCGACGATGGCGACGGTGCGCTCGACCTCGACCTGCTCGTTGCCGTTGGAGTCGTCGAAGGTGGCTTCACCGAGGTACGTCGTGAGGCCTTCGTCGAGCCACACGTCGTCCCACCACTTGCTGGTGACGAGGTTGCCGAACCACTGGTGCGCCATCTCGTTCGACAGCAGGCTCATCACGACGGGGCGCGCGAGCTGATCGTTCTTCACCTCGACGCTCACCTTCGACTCGCGGAGGAAGATGAGGCCGGTGTTCTCCATGCCGCTCCAGAAGAAGCGGGGCAGGGCGGCGATGTCGAGCTTGGGCCAGCCGTACTTCGTGCCCGTGTAGCCGACCTGGAAGTTCCACAGGCTCTTGAGCTCGTTGACGACGACCCACGCACGATCCTTGCGGCCGGGAGCGACCCAGATGGTGCTGGGCAGATCTTCGTTCACCGAGACGGCCTCGAACTGACCGATGGCGATGGCCGTCTGGTACGTGGCGTGCGGCTTCTCCTGCTTCCACTCCACGCGGCGCAGGTTCTTGCCCTGCTCCTGAAAGACCTCGTCCTTCGACTTCACGCCGTTGCTCAACACCGTGTAGCGGCTGTCGACGATGGCGTAGACCTCGACCGACGCCTTGTCGCTGGGCTGATCGTTGTTGGGGAAGAAGCGCTGCGCGAAGTGCGGCTGAAAGTGCGTGAAGTAGTACGGCAGCAGCTTGTCGTTCTCGGCGTCGGTCACCTTGAAGAAGCCTTCGTGGTTCGTGCCGGCCTTGCCCGTGTACGAGATCTCGACGGTGACCTCTTTGTTCGCCGCGAGGCCTGGCGTCTTGAGCGTCAACGTGCCGGTGCGCGTCTCGGGGTCGTACTTGGGAGACGGCGTCGCGGGCTTGCCGTCGACCAGCGCGAACTCGACGTTGAGATCATAGGCGTCGAACTCGAGCTCGCCGGTGGCCTTCGTCGTCTTCACCTTCGCGATGAGCTTGTTCTTGAACGAGCCGTCGTCGGCGAGCGTCATCTCGATGCGGTAGCTCTGAGCGTCGTAGGGGCGGTTCTTCGGCAGGAACGCCGCCGGGTTTCCAGCAGCGAGCACGCAAGCCAGCAGGAGGGAGGTCGTCATGGCGCGGCTTGTATGACAATCGACCCACGGCCGCATTCATCGCGTGGCGCGAGACGCCCACGAATTGAGATCACCCGAATTCGCCGGGAGGTATGGTGCCCGCCCTGATGGCGCTCGGCACCCAGCTGCGTGACGTCGTAGACGGCTTCAGCGAGCTGACGGCGCAGCACATTCGACTGGCTCGCCTCGAGCTCGCGCAAGACGCACGCTTCATCGGCGTTCGTGTGGGCGTGATCGCGGCGTTGGCTCCCCTGATTCTCGTCGGCTACGGCTTTCTCTGCGTCGCCCTGGCGCTGGTCTTGCGCCGGGTGATGCCGGCCGATCTCGCGTTTCTGCTGGTCGGCCTCGTGAACCTGATCGGTGGCGTGGCGGGCATCGCGGTGGCGGCGAAGCAGCTGAACGAGAAGAAGGTGATGCACGAGACGCTGACCGAGCTCGAAGACACCTCGTCGATCGTGCTCCGCCAGGAAGGAGACGCGAAGTGAGCGACTCGGCCATCACGGTTCGACCGCCTTCGTCCCTCGCGCGCACGCAGACGCCCGACGAGGTGAAGGCGAAGCTGCATGCGGTGCGGGAGCGCCTCAAGGGGCAGCTCGAGACGCTCGAGCACGATCTCGGGGCGGTCGGGAAGTGGCGCGAGACGGTGCGCAAACACCCTGTGCTGACCATCGGCGGGCTGTTCGTCGCCGGGTACCTGCTTGGCCGTTGGTGGGGGCGGCGATGAACTCCACCGAAAGGACGACGACCATGGCGAACGAGGCTGGCAAGGCTCCGGCGATGCCCGAGCTGCCTGAACAACTCAAAGAGCTGCAGGAGCGTTTCGCGCCCCAGCTCGAGCAGGCGATGGAGCAGGTGACCGAGGTGAACGAGCAGGTGAAGACGTTCATCAAGAAGAACCCGGGCACGGTGCTGATCGGCGCCGCGGCGTTGGGCTTTCTCGTGGGCCGATGGGCGTCGCGCCGATGAGCGAGCCCTCGACGAAGCAGGTGCTCGAAGGGGCCGCGCCGATCGCCGCGAAGGAGATCGGTGAGCAGGTGACCGAGGTGCTGCAGAACGCGAACTCGGCGCTCAACGGCGTCGCCGACGCGGTCGGCATCACCGAGAAGGTCGAGCAGTCTCCGTACGGCATGGTCGCGGCGGCGCTGGGCGTCGGCTACGTGCTCGGCGGCGGCCTGTTCACGCCGACCACGTTTCGGGTGCTGCGCATCGGCATGAAGCTGGCCTCGATTCCCGCGGTTCGTGATCGTCTGCTCGACGTGGCCGAGTCGGCAGTCGACGGCATCTTGTCTTCGCAGAAGAAAGAGGAGTCACCATGAGTGCGACCGCGATGTTGCTGAAGAACCTGAAGAAGCTGGCCGACGTCGACAAAGATGACGTGCTCGATCTCGTCGGCCTCGAGGAGCGGCGGACCGCGTCGGACAAGCTGGTGCCGGCGCTCGCGTTGTTCGGAGCCGGAGTGCTCGTCGGCGTCGGCCTGGGCCTCATGCTCGCGCCCAAGCCCGGCAAGGAGCTGCGTGAAGACGTGAAGGCCAAGCTGAACAAGGGCACCACGGCGCCCGAGACGAACGGTCAGCCGGCTGCGGCGACTGCGAAGGTCTGACGTCGCTCAATGGCAGCGAAGAAGAAGCGGCCGAGCGCGAAGCCGAAACGAAGGCCGGTGCGGAGAGATCCGCTCCGCGCGACGCCGCCGCGAGCGTTGCCGCGTGACACGCCAGTCGAGACGCGCGCGGTGGTGGTGGCGCCGCGTGCGCTGATCGAGCCGCCCGCACCAGTCGGAGTGGGCGACGCCTCCTCCGCGCTCGCGACCCGCCCAGAGACGGTCGAAGCCGCCTACGATGCGTGGGACGAGCTGCGGGCCGAGCTGCGCACCGTGAAGGCGAGCTTTGCGTCGGAGCGGGAGCGCCTCGAGCAGCAGGGGGCGTTGCTCCTCGGTGCAGTGCAGACCGTCGTCCCTGCGGCGGGTGGGGAAGTGCTGGCGAAGCGCAGCGAGCTCAACGCGCTGGCGGCCGAGGCGAAGCGTGGCCTGAAGGCCGCGCAGGAAGATCTCGAAGCGCGGGCGCAGCAGGCTGAAGCGGCGCTCAACGAGGCGATCACGCGCGTCGTCTCGGAGCTGCGGGCTCGAGTCGCGCGGCAGGCCGAGCTCGCGAAACCGTCACTCGAGCTGATGGTGCGCGTATTGCCGAACGAGCGACGCATTCTGCACCTGCGCCGGCCCTCGCCCGACACGGCGGTGACGTTGACGTTCGTGACGAGCGGGCGCGTGCCGACGAGGTACGGCGCGCTCTTCGATGACTCGACGGACGAGGCAACGCTGGCGCCACCGGTGCTCTACGCCGACGAAGGTGTGAGCGACGTTCGGCCGAAGGCCCCGCAGCTGCGCAAGCTGCTCGAGGAGCGCCCGACGCTGTGGCCGATCAAGGGCATGTTGCCGATGCTGACGCCGCTCGGGTTCCTGCGTTGGCTCGAGCGCGGGCCCGTGATGGAGGCCGAGCTGGCTGATGGTGATGGCTTTCGCAATCTGCTGACGAAGACCGAGGCCGAGCAGATCACCGGAGTGTTGTTGGCATTGAAGCTCGACGGGCGAATCGAGCTCGAGCTCGTGCGCGGCTGACGCTCAAGCCACTTCGCGAGGGTGGTCTCGTCGGGAAGTTGGTAGTGCAGGGCCTCCCCAACGCCCCGAGCTTTATGCCCCGTTGTCTTCTCCTGATCCTGCTGGTCGCGTGCGGGCGCACCGAACTCGTCACGTACGATCAGCCGATGCCGCCACCGGTCGATGCAGGGCGCGACGCGGGAATCGACGCGGGTGTTCGCGATGCGGGACTTCGTGATGCCGGCATCGACGCAGGCCGACCGGATGCTGGCATCGATGCAGGTCGTCCAGATGCTGGCTTCGACGCTGGTGTCCGTCCTGATGCGGGCCGAGTCGACGCCGGGGTCGACGCGGGCTTCGACGCCGGGCCCGGGCTCGCGGCCGACGACATCATCTATCTGCACGACTCGGCCGCGCTGTACGGCTACCTGCCGCGCACCAACAGCTTCACGCGCATCGCGACCATCACGTGCAACCGCCCGACCGATCTCGCGATCGATCAGGCAGGCCGCGCCTTCATGATCGCCGGCTTCACGCTCTATCGGCTCAACCTCAGCACTGGAGTGTGCACGCCGCTGGCGACGCTGCCGGAGCTGCTGCTGACGCTCCAGTTCCTGCCCGCGGGCGTCGTCGACCCGACCGCCGAAGGGCTCGTCGGCTACGGCCCCATGTCGTACTGGGAGTTCGAGCCTGCGACCGGCATGGCGATGGCCCTGGGCTCGAGCGATCTCGGCTTCAACCAGATCCCCAGCGGCGATCTCACGGCGCTCGAAGACGGCGGGGCGTTCCTCACCGTGAAGGACGCGAACGGCGGCACGGTGTGCGCCGACTGCCTCGTGCGCATCAACCCGCAGACGGGCGCCGTCGTCGAGCGTTACGGCCCCATCGGCGTCACCTCGGTCTGGGGGCTCGCGACGTTCGACAACAAGCTCTACGGCTTCACGAACCAGGGTGACGCGGTGCTGCTCGATCTGCTGGCCGACGGGGGCGTCGCCGCACGCCCGCTCGCCACCTCGCCCGGCCGGGCCTTCTGGGGAGCCGCGGCTCGCCCGGGGGCCGGCTCGGCGCGCGACGGAGGCTGACGGGACTGGCCTCTCGCGTGCGGCTGAGCGATCGTGCCGTTACCCCTGTCGCCGATGCGCCTCGCCTTCTTCGATCTCGATCGCACGCTGCTCTCCGTGAACTCGGGCGAGCTGTGGGTGCGTCGCGAGCTCGCGCTCGGCAACATCAAGAAGCGACAGGCCATGCGCGCGATGTGGTGGCTGGTTCGGTACGAGCTGGGCTTCGCGTCGGGTGAAGACATGGTGGCCGAGGCGGTCACGCACATCAGCGGTGTCTCGGCGAAGGCCCTGCTGCAGCGCACGGCGACGTTCTACGAGACCGAAGTTCGCCGCACCTACCGGCCGGGAGCGCTCGAGATGCTCGAGCAGCACCGCAAGGCGGGCGATCGGCTGGTGATGCTGACCTCGTCGTCGCACCTGCTCGCCGAGATGGCCGCCGCCGAGCTCAAGTTCGACGCGGTGCTCTCGAACCGGCTCCAGGTCGGCGCCGATGGCAACCACACTGGCTTGATCGAAGGGCGGGTCTGCTTCGGCGAGGGCAAGCTCGTGCACGCGACGGCCGAGGCGGGGCGGGTGGGCGCTTCGGTGCGCGAGGCGGCGTTCTACACCGACAGCTTCAGCGACCTGCCGGTGATGGAGGTCGTGCAGACGCCGGTCGCGGTGAACCCCGATCAGCGGCTGCGTCGGCACGCCCAGAAGCGGGGCTGGAAGATCGTCGACTGGGGAGAGCCGGTCGCCCGCGTGGCCTGACTGGCGCACGTCTTGAAGAGTGGCGGCTCGTGCTCTCGCTGCTCCTCATCGTCCTCTCGCAGACGCAGCCCAACGCTGGCATCGGTGTCAGGCTCGAGGCTGACAGGCCTGTCGGGCACTTCCTTCCGGCCGACGTCGAACTGCCATCCGCGGCCGTGTTGGTGGCGAGGGTGGCTGGCGCTCCAGTCGCAGTCGGCGTGGGCGCTGGCGTTGGAGCCGTCGCCGGCTGGCTCGTGGCGGCCCTGACCGGTTCATTCTGGAATCCGCAGGCCTTCATGATCGTCGGCGCGATCGTCGTCGGCGCGTTCGGCTCACTCGCCGGGTGCGTGATCGGCAGCGCGACGCCGAAGGCGGATCTGCTGGTGGCCTTGCCCATCGTCGTCTCGGTCTTTCTCGCTGGCGTGGGGCTGGTGTTGGGGGCGCTCGCGGGCTTCGTGCCGCTCCTTCCTGCGATCGCGCTCGCGTCGGGGCTGGTGCTCGCCACGCCGGTCGTCGCGGCTTTCGCGAAACGTTGGGCTGCGCGGGAGGAGTACGGCGTCGAGGTCGCGACGTTCTGACACGTGCGTCGCATGACGAAGGTGACGGGCAGGGCGTCGCGGCCGGGTTCGTGCATCTCACGATCGAGCGTCGAGACGCGCGAGCCTGTAGCGTTCGCAGCCCATGACGCTCAGCCTGCTCGTCACCCTCGCCGTCGCCGCCAAGCCGCCACCCGATGCCCGCCTCGAGCTGCTCGAGGCCATGGTGGCCGAGGTCGATCGCAGCCGTCAGTCGCTGACGCTCAAGGAGAACCCGCCGCCCTATTTCGTGAGCGCGCAGGTGAAGGACTACCTGCACCACGAGCTCGGCGCGAAGTACGGAGCCCTGGTCACCGACTCGGCCGATCGCGAACGCAAGCTCGCCGCCGACGTTCGGGTCGGTTCCTACGAGTTCGACAGCAGCGTCGGAGACGAACTCGATCTGACGTTCTCGACGAAGGGCACCAGCTTCTTCGCGCCCAAGCAGGGGCCGATCGAAGACGACCCGGCCGCCCTGCGCACCGCGCTCTGGCTCGTGATCGACGAGAAGTACAAGAGCGCCCTCTTCAACTTCCTCAAGAAGAAGGGCGACGATGTCTACACCGTAGACATGCCCGGCAGGTCTCAGTCGTTCACGAGGCAGGAGCCAGAGGTCTTCGTGGGCCCGCGCGCGGCGTATTCGTTCTCGAGAGATCGCTGGGTCGCGTTGTCGAGGGCGCTGTCGCTGAAGCTCGCGTCCGAGAAGGCGTTCTTCGACTCCGAGGTGCGCGTCGCGGGCGACAGGGTGTTGCGGCTGTTCGTGTCGAGTGAAGGCACCCGCATCGTGACGGAGGACACGTTGTTCAGCGTTCGCGTCTCGGCCGTCACCCGGGCCGACGACGGGCAGCTGCTCGAGAACTCCCGTGACTGGTACGCGCCGCGAGAAGCTCAGCTGCCGAGCGACGACGAGATCACGAAGGAGACCGCGAAGATGATGGCCGATCTGCTCGCGCTCAAGGCGGCGCCTACGATCGACCCCTACACCGGGCCGGCGCTCTTCGAGCCCGACGCGGCTGGCGTGCTCTTTCACGAGGCGGTCGGCCATCGCCTCGAGGGCGAGCGGCAGGACAACGATGCCGAGGGGAAGACGTTTCGCGGCCAGGTGGGCAAGCCGGTGTTGCCCTCGTTCTTGAGCGTCTTCGACGACCCGACCCTGGCGGAGCGTGCTGGCCGGGCGCTCAACGGCCACTACGCCTTCGATGAAGAGGGCGTGGCCGGGCAGCGGGTCACCCTCGTACAAGACGGCGTGCTGAAGAGCTTCCTGCTCTCGCGGCGGCCGACGGAGGGGTTCACGAGGTCGAACGGGCACGGGCGCGCGCAGAGCAACCGCAAGCCGGTGGCGCGCATGGCGAACCTGATCGTCGAGTCGAAGAAGCGTCTGAGCGAGGTCGAGCTGAAGAAGGCGCTGCTCACCGAGGCGAAGCGGCAGGGCAAACCGTACGCGCTGATCATTCGCGACATCACGGGCGGCAACACGAACACCACCTCGTACGGCTATCAGGCCTTCAAGGGCACGCCGCGCATGGTGGTGCGGGTCGACGTGCGCGACGGCAAAGAGACGCTCGTGCGAGGCGTCGAGATCGTCGGCACGCCGCTGTCGTCGATCAACAAGGTGCTCGCGACCGGCAAGAAGGAGGGCGTCTTCAACGGCTTCTGCGGCGCCGAGAGCGGCATGGTGCCGGTGTCGACGGTCGCGCCTGCGGTGCTGCTGCAGGAGATCGAGCTGCAGCGGTCGATGGAGGGGAAAGATCGACCGCCGCTGCTGCCCAGCCCGTTCTCGTCACCGGGCGATGCGCGGTGACTGCTTCGACGGCGCCTTCTTGATCGGCAGCCGCTTCACCTCAGCGCTCTTCGCCGCCTTCTGCGGAGGCTTCGGTGGCTGGGGTTTGGCCTTCTGCTCGGGCTTCAGTTCGACCACCTTCGCCACCACCGGCGCGATCTCGCTCACCGCCGGAATCACGACCTCGGGCACCGGCTGCGCCTTCACCGGCGCGGCGTCGTGCGCTGCGTAGAACGCCTCGAGCTGTGGCCAGAGCGTCTTCGCGGCGTGCTTCGAGACGACCGCGCCGACGTGCCCGCCCGGCAGGTGCAGGTGTTGCTTCACCTTCGAGCCGATCGCGTCGATCAACGCCGCGGCGCTGGGGCCGGGAACGATGTTGTCGTGCTCGAAGCTGACGGCCAGCGTGGGGAAGGTGATGTTCTTCAGGTCGACCTTCTTGCCCGACAGCGAGAAGCGCCCTTCGAGCAACCCGTCTTCCTGGTACAGCGCCTTGATGTAGCGCCGGTAGAACTGACCCGGCAGCGACACGTTGTCGTTGCCCCACGTCTCGAGCGCGAGGAACCCGTCGAGGAACTCGTCGTTCCACGCGCGATCGAGCAGCGAGACGGCCTTCGAGAGCGAGAGCGTCGGCCGCAGCATGTGAAACGCCGACTGCAACAGCTGCCACGGCACGGTGCCCACCGCGTTCACGAGCGCGTCGACGTCGAAGCCACGCGAGTTCGTCCACTTCGACAGCAGGCTGCCGTCGTTGAAGCGCACCGGCGCGGCGAGGGCCACCATCGAGCCGATGTGCTCGGGGTGAACGGCGCCGTGAATGGCCGTGAGCGTGCCGCCCATGCAGTAGCCGAGCAGGTGCACCTTCTCGTGCGGCACCGTCTTCGCCACCACCCGAATCGCGCGCCCGAGCCAGCGATCGACCACGTCGTCGAAGGTGACGAAGCGGTCTTCGTCGCCCGGCGTGCCCCAGTCGATGCAGTAGACGTCGAAGCCGCGCTTCACCATGAACTCGGCGAACGACTTGCCGGGCATGAGATCGAGCACGTAGTGGCGGTTGATGAGCGACGGCACCAGCAGCATCGGCGTCTGGTACGCGAGGCCTTCGGGGCGCGCGCGGTAGCGCAGCAGCTTCCACTTGTTCTCTTCCCACACGACGTCTGCGGGCGTGGCGCCGACCTGCGGCTTCGTGCGCGTCGGCAGTGACAACAGGTTGGTGAGGCTTTTCAGCTGCATGGTTCAGCCCTCGTAGAGCGCGTCGATCGTCTTGCCGAACTTCTGGGTGACCTGCTTGCGCCGCACCTTCAGCGTCGAGGTCAGATAGCCCGCGTCGATGGTGAGCGGCTCGTCGAGAATCGCGAACTTCTTGATCGTCTCGTAGCTGGCGAGCTCGGCGTTCACCTGGTCGACGCGCTTCTGCACCAGCGCCCGTCGGGCCTCGGGGCGGGCACCGGGCGCGACGCCGTTCTGATCGAGGTGCGCGTTCACCGCGGCGTCGTTCAGCCAGACGCCGGCGACGAGGTAGCGCTGCGCGTCTCCGAAGACGACGACGTGCGCGATGAAGGGGTCGTCCTTGAAACGAATCTCGATGTTCGCAGGTGCGACGTTCTTGCCGCCCGCCGTGACGAGGATGTCTTTCTTGCGATCGACGATCTGCAGAAAGCCATCTTCGGTCCACCGGCCGACGTCGCCCGTCTTGAGCCAGCCATCGTCGGTGAAGGCCTCCCTCGTGGCCGCGGGATCCTTGTGGTACCCGGCGAACACGTTGGCGCCCTTCGCGAGAATCTCGCCGTCTTCAGCGAGCTTCAGCTGCACCGACGGCAGCGGCTTGCCGACCGAGTCGAAGCGGAAGGCGTCGGGCCGGTTGAGCGTGAGCGTCGGAGACGACTCCGTCAGCCCGTAGCCCTCGGTGATGAGCAGGTTGTTCGCGAAGAAGAGCTCTTTGACCTCGCGCTTGAGGCCGGCGCCGCCCGAGAGACAGAAGCGCAGGTTGCCGCCGGTGGCCTTCAGCAGCGCGGCGCGGCGCTTCGACGGGTCGCTCTCGGGCATCGCCGCCATCGCCAGCTTTTCCCAGACGGCGGGCACGCTCATGAAGACGGTGGGCTTCACCTCGGTGAGGTGCGGCATCACCTTCGCCGGGTCGGACATGTACGTGAGCCACCCGAAGGAGTTGCCGAGACACGCCTCGCCGAACCCGAAGATGTGGCTCATCGGCAGCCAGAGCAGATCGACGTCGCCCGAGTCCTGCAGCAGCGGGCCGTTGCACTTGAGCCAGTCCTGGCCGTTGACGCCGACGTTGCGGTGCGTGAGCGGCACGCCCTTGGGGTTGCCCGAGGTGCCGCTCGTGTAGAGCATCTGCCCGACCTGATCGAGCGAGACCGAGGCGAGCAGCCGCTCGAACTCCTGCGGCGCTTCTTGATCGCGCGCCTGCCCCATGGCCTGCACGCGTGCCCAGGTGACGAGCTTGCGCTCGACCTCGGCGATGGGCGGCACCGGCTTGCCCTCGTTGCGCAGCCTCTCGATGATCGGGCCCGCGTCCATCGCGGTGGGGCCGAGCGTGACGATGCGCGCGACGTGCTCGTAGTCGCTCCACGCCTCGAAGATGCGAGAGAGCAGCGCGGGCGTGTCGACGAAGACGAGCTTGGTGTCGGAGTGTTTGACGACGTACGCGGCCTGCGGCGCCGTGTTCGCCGGGTACACGGGCACCATCACGCCACCAGCGGCCTGAATGGCCATGGCGGCCGAGATCCACTCCACCGAGTTGGGCGCGTAGATCGCGGCGCGATCGCCGGGCTGAATGCCATTCGAGGCGAGGAAGAGCGTCGCGTGACGAATGCCCTTCGCGTACGCGCCCCAGGTCACCGCCTTCCAGTCACCCTCGGGGGTCGGGAGCATGAACCGCGGCCTCGAGCGCCTCTGTTCGAGGTTGTCGAAGATCGCGCGCGGCGCCGGCTTCAGATCGAGATACGGCGTGATGTCCATGGTGAACCCCCGGGGTGTCGAGCGTGTGGGCGCCCTTTAGTTCTTCTGCGTCTTGTTGAGGTCGGCGAGCTTCTCTTCGAGATCGATCAGGCGGCTCTGCAGCTGGTTGAGCGCGTGCAGCGTCTTCTCCTGATCGCGGCGCGTGGGCAGCCCCATCATTCCCCACCACTGGGCGACGGCCTTGTCGGTCGCGGCCTTCATCTTCATCGTCGTCGTCAGCATGCCGCCCATGGGCGTCAGCACGGCGGGGCTCTTGAGCACCGACTCCATCATCTCGGCCGTCTTCTGCTCCCAGGTGTCGAAGCCCTTCTTCCAGGTTTCCCAGATCATCGTGTCGTCCTTTCGGGTTGGTGCTGCGTCTAGAAACCGAGCCGTCGCAGCTCGGTGGTTTGGGTGAAGTCGTCGTTGGGCTCGTTGTCGGCGCTGACGGCGCGGGCCACTTCGCCGAAGCACTCGAAGACGAAGCCGACCTGCCGGCGGGTGAGCGAGGCGCCGACCGCGGGCTCGATGGTGAGCGTCGTGCGAACGCGCATGGCCTGGGTGAAGGCCACGTCGGGCAGCTCGAGGGTGCCCGCGGCGTCGACGCGCAGCTGGTAGGTGTCACGACCCGCGTAGGGCAGCCCGCGCACGGTGGCGTTGCGCACCTCGCTCGACGACACCCACTGCTTGCCGGGCTCGAGAGGGAAGCGGAACGTCGCGATTGGCGTCGCGTAGACGACCAGCGTCTTGCCCAGCGCGGGAGCCTCTTCTTTCGACGCGTACCCGAGCAGGAAGAGCGTGGCGCCGTCGTTCAGGTAGACGCCTTCGATGCTGCCGGCGAGATCGAGCGGCGCGGTGAACTGCGCGGTGGGAAAGCTGGCGCGGTACCACTTCCCGTCGAGGTTGGCCGCGGTGAGCGTGGCGATCTGATCGTCGGCGTAGTCGGTCGCCATCTGCCAGATGCGGCGGCCGGCGCCGTCGGTGACTCCGGCGAGGTCGACGGGCCGGCGTGTGCCAGCCGGGTTCACCAGGTAGCGCACGGGAACGCCGAAGGCCGTCTTGATCTCGCTGGCCTCGATCTTCCCATCGAGGTTGGGCACGCACTCGAGCGGTGCCACGGCCTGCGGCACGTAGGCGTTGCGCTCGGGCACCGTGCGGTTCGGGTCGCAGGCGACGATCAGCAGCAGAATGGGCCGCGCGCGGATGGTCCTGGTCAGACCTTCCAGGCCAGGCGAACGCGGCCGAGCTGGGCGGGCGTCGCGGTGAGGTTCTGCGAGGGGTTGTTGAAGGCGCCGAAGGGGAACAGCACGGCGTATTCGGCGAGCACGTCGAAGCCGTCTTTCGATTCCCACGCGAGCGCGCCGTGCAGCTCGAAGCCGAGCAGGGCGTCGTTGTTGGGCGTCGACTGGGCGTAGATGGAGCGCGACAGCGTGCCCGAGGCCTTGAGGTTCAGCTGCGTGCTGGTGAAGTCGAGCAGGCGCAGCCGGCCCCAGGGGCGCACGTAGAGCGAGTCGGTGACGGTGCCGATGATCTCGGCCCACAGAATGCGATCGACGCGGTAGTCGGGGTTGAAGCGGAAGTTGTCGACGCGGTTGTCGCGCGGAACGTTGACCTGCGCCCCGTCGAGCTCGCCGGCCGTCGCGGGCTTGTTGCCCGTGGGGAACGCACCGAAGCCCGGCGCAGGATCTCCGCTCGCGTAGCCGGCGTTCAGGCCACCGACGATGACGGAGTCGTTCGCACCGAACTGCGTCTCGAGCGCCGCGCCGAACTGGGCCGACTGCACCTTGTCGCGCAGCAACACGCCGGGCAGCAGCGAGGCCTGCTCCGACTCGGCGAACAGCATCGCGCCTTCGAGTTCGACGCGAAACGACGGCGCCGTCAGCCGCGCCCACGCATCGGCCGCGAGCGCGCGGTAGCCACGACGCATGACCGACGCGGGCGTGAGCGGCCGCGGGTTGAGCACGGGCAGGTACGTCTCGGGCGCGTCGAAGTCCTGCCAGCGGTGCGAGAGGAAGGCGCCGTACTCGAAGGTCATCTTCCCGGCTTTCGTGCGGCGGCGGCGCGAGACGTCGTCGCGAACGTTCATCCACGCGAAGGTGACACTCTTCACGTCGAGCGCGTTGTCGAGCACGAGCTGGCGCTGGTTGTCGCGGCGGTACGGCGTGGGGCCGACGGCAGAGAAATCGTACGCGACGGCCCAGAGGTGCCCCCCCAGCGCGGTGACGAAGGCGAGGCGATCGGCGGCGTCGCCGTGGTTGCAGTCGAGGCAGTCGCCGCCATTCGAGAGCATGCCGAGGCCCCACTGGTTGCCCATGCGGCCCGCCGCGAAGTAGCCGATGGGCGTGAGCACCTCGCCGTACGCGCGCTTGATGCGGAAGAGCGAGGAGGGCAGCTGACCAGGCGAGGCGGCGGGCGTCGGCGCGTTGCCGGTTCCAGGCGAGAGGACGGGCGTCGAGCCAAGCACGAGGTTGTCGATCAGATCGGCGCGCACCTTCACTGCTGCGGCTGCGAACGGCGCGTAGATCGCGAGATCGGTGCGCAGGCGCATGTCGGCCAGCGCGAGGTCTTGCCCGAGGGGGTCAGACAGGGGCACCGAGAACAGGGGCAGCCCGCTGGGCGTCGTGCCGCGATCGAGGTCGAGGTTGTGCAGCAGATCGCCGCGAACGCGGAAGAAGCCGCTGACCTTCACCTCGGCCTTCTCGCGCACCAGCAGATCTTCACCGTGCGCACCGAGGCCAGACGGAGACGTCGCGACGACGAGCGAGAGGAGGGCGCCGATCACATGCCCTCCAGGAACGCGACCAGCTCGCGGTTCGACTCCGAGATCGCCTCGATCATCGGGAAGTGACCGCAGCGCGGGTAGACGACCATGCGCGCGTTGGGCAGCTGGCGGAGCAGGCGCTCACCGATCGACGGCGGCGTGACGATGTCTTCGCGGCCCCACAAGAGCAGCGTCGGCTTCGCGATCGTTCCGTACTTCGGCTCGAGGTCGTTGAACGTCATGCCACGCACGGCCTCGAGGGCAGCAGCGCGGGTGCCCGGGCGCTCCATGGCGCGCTCGACGTCTTCCACCAGCTTCTCGGGAATGATCTCGGGGTCGTAGAACCCGTTGGCGAGGCGCTCTTCGCCGCGCTCCGAATAGAAGGCCGCGAAGAGGAACTCACCAACGCCCTTGGCGCGCGCGAGCTGGAACATCGAGGGCAGCTGCTGCTCGTAGACCCAGGCGTCGTAGAGCGCGATGCGCTCGACCGAGTCGGGGTAGGCGATGGCGAAGGCCAGCGCGACCGAGCTGCCCCACGAGTGCGCGACGATCGCTGCTTTGTCGATGCCGCGCTCCTTCATCAACGCCTTCAGCATCGAGGCCTGCGCGGTGGGCGAGTAGTCGCCGACGGGCCGGTCCGTCCACCCGAAGCCCTTCAGATCGATGGCCAGCACGCGGTGCTTCTTCTTGAGCTCGGGAATGACCGCGACCCAGTTCTCGATGCTCGAGGCGAAGCCATGGAGCAGGACGACCGGCGGGCCTTCTCCGACGTCGAGGTACCGCACGCGGGTGCCCTCGACCGTGAGGAAGGTGGCGCCGACGGGCTCACCCGCCATGGTGCCCTGGTGGTGCGAGAGGCAGCCCGTGCTGCACACGCACAGCAGGGCAGGGAGCGCCCAGCGACCGGCCTGGCTGAGGGCCCCCGACAGACTCACTGCGACAACCTCCGCACTTCTTTCGAGGTCGTGAACTCGGTGCTCGTCTCGAGGTCACGCGACCGAATCGAGGCGACGGTGCCGAAGCACTCGGTCACGTACTGGAACTGGCGGAAGCTGGTGTTCGCGAACGGGTTGAGCGGAACGTTGCGCTCCATCGTCGTTCGCACGCGCAGCACGGGGAAGCGCGCATTGGCGTACGGCGTGAGCGCTTCACCCGAGCGGTCGACGGTCGAGGTGTACGTGTCGGTGGTGCCCGAGATGGGCAGCAGGTTCACCACGCCCGTCACCGCGGCCGCCGTCGTCCACGTGTCGCCAGCCCGCAGGGGGAACTGCAGGATCTTCACCGGCGGCGTGTAGTTGAGGCGGGTCGACAAGGCGCCGTCGGTCGGCGACGCGGTGCCGAGCAGGAAGAGGCCGTCGGCCGTCGAGGTGAAGACGGCCAGCAGGTCGGTGCCCTGGCCGAGGGGCACGACGTAGCCCGCGTCGGGGTAGTGCGACTCGAACCACTTGCCCTGAATCGCCTGCGTCTCGACCAGCGTGTTCA
>JAEUJR010000232.1 GCA_016793585.1 Archangium sp. | reverse complement strand
CACGCGAGCAGATCAGACGGCGCGTCACGGTGATGGAGCAGCGAGCCTGCCTGGTACGGCATCACGAACAACGACTCGCGCGGCAGAATGAGCTGCATGAGCCGGCGCGCAGACTCGTTCCACAGATACGACTGGTCGGTGAACAGCAGCAGCGCGCGGTACTGCGCGTCGATCTGCAGGAACGCCTCGACGAAGTTGCGCGGCGCTTTGCGGAGCACGTTCAAGATGCGGCCGTACTTCTTGTTGGCCGCGTCGTACGGGCAGTGCGCCGTCCACTCTCCCCAGTGCTCGGCCCAGAACGCCTTCACCTTCGCGTCGTCGGTGAGATCGAGCGGGGAGGGCACCGCCATGTAGTTCTTGAGCGCGGCCTCGAAGTTTCCCTTGAGCAGGTCCTTCGCGATGAAGCCCTGCCCGTGTTTGAGCGAGCCGAAGCGCTGGTTGTCGAAGTAGTTCACCACGCCGAGGCGGCCGACCTCTGAGACGGCCATCGTCACGTCCTGCAGCTCCTGCTCGCGCAGCTGGCGCACGGTGACGGCGAAGCGGTTCGAGGTGGTGTTGGCCGCGGTGAGCGGCGCGGCGATGCGGCCCAGGAACTTCAGGCGCAGATCGGGGTCCTGCATGTCGACGTCGAAGCCCTCGACGGCGATGAGCTGCTCGGTGCGGCCCTGCTTGTCCTTGAGGCCGCAGAAGCTGATGGCGCCCGGCTTCAAGCCGAACTTCTTCGTGATGCGGTTGACCGCGTCGAAGGTCGACAGCTTCTGCTTGTCCATCAAGTAGACGCGGTACTTGCCGTCGACGTCTTCGTCGAAGCGGTACGACTCCTTCACCGAGAAGTCTTCTGGCCGCTGCTTGAGCTTCATGGAGGCTGCTTTACCGCGTGCGTCGCTCGGTCGGGGCCAGATTCCGCCTTCAGGGGGTCGGCACGACCTCGACCGTCAGGGCAGGCAGCGCGTCCCAGGTGTACGTGCCGGGGCGGGCCTTCAGGGTCGAGCGCACCGCGCGGGCGACGGTCTGCGTCAGCTTGAGCGTCGCTTTGTCTTTCTCGACGGTGATGGCGGGAAGATCGCCCGGCGTCACCTCGAGGTCCGAGGTCTCGCTCTTCACGATGAAGGGGCGCTGGTGCCCGATGCGGCCTTTGAGCAGGCTCATGATCGCGTCGGCGGCGTCGGCGTCGAGCCTCCACACGAAGCGGTCTTTGCCGGTCAGCTCGCTCACCGACGCCTGGAGCACGCCCATCGACGAGCCTTCACGCTCGACGCGCTGCTCGATGGCCTGGCGCGCCCGGGGAGATGCGAGCAGCGAGCCGCGATCGAGCGTGGTGCTCAACGTCGGGTCGACGCGGGCCAGCACCTCGAGCAGCCCCTGTGGGCTCCACTCGCGAACGAGCTTCGCTTCGTCCTGGGTGAGGCCCACGGCGAGCAGCACCGGCACGAAGTCGTGCGCCGTGCGCAGCTCACCGAACGCAGGGTCGAGGGTGATCGCGAACGCTTCGAGATCGGTCTCGGCCGTCTCGCCGAAGGGCCTGGGCCAACGAACGATCTGCCCGACGTGCAGCTGACGTTCACGGGCGAGCCCGATGAGGCGCTCGAGCACGGGCAGGAAGATGGCGGGCACCTGCGGTTCGTCTTTCCCGCGCGGCACGCGCATGGCCAACTCGACGCCCGCCACGCTCGACAGGCCGTGCGTGCGCAGCCACCAGAACGGCTTCGCGCCCGCCTTGCTCATCACCCGCAGCTCGACTCCGCCGACGGTCGACGTGGTGACGACGCTCGCGCCCCAGTGCGTCGCCTGCGCCGCTTCGAGCGCCGCGAGAATCAGGGCTCGCCGTTCAGTGGGGGAGACCTTCGGGGCCGCCGACGCCACCTCGGCAGCACGCCTCGGCGCGCGCAACGGTTTCGTCACCTTCTTCGCGGTCTTTTTCGAGGGAGTCCGGGTGGTTGCCGACTTCTTTGGTTTCTTCCCAAGCGCCTTCGCCATGGAGGCGGGTTCTACGCGACTTTTCGAGTCCGATCAGAACTTGGATGCGTCACGTTCGTTTTGTCAGGAGCGTTCCTCTTGCTAGGGTCCCATGCGCTTGGCTCCTCAACCGATTCCCCTGACCAACCTCGCCGCTGCGGGCGAACCGAAGCCTGCGCAGGTGTACGCGCCCGGCCAACTCAAGGGGCCCCGCCTCGCGGGCAAGTTCGCCGACGGCAAGCAGGGTGAGTTCCCCCTGGCCGAGAAGACGTCTCTGGGCCGTCACCCCAACAACACGCTGCGCCTCGTCGATCGTGAGGTCTCGAAAGAGCACTGCGTGATCGAGCGCGTGGGCGCGACGTTTCTGCTGCGCGACCTCAACTCGTCGAACGGCACCTTCGTCAACGGCCGCAAGGTTCGTGAGCTGCGCCTGCGCGACGGCGACGAGATCGCGTTGGGCAACAGCCGCCTCGTCTTCATGTCGGGCGTCGATCACGCCGGCGCCACGCCTACCTCGAATGCAGGCGTCACCGTGGTGCAGTCGGCGCACTCCATGCCGGCCTTCCTCGCGACGGTCGCGCAGATGGAGTCGGCCGAGTTCCGCCCGGCCGACAAGCTCTCTGACATCGAGACGCTCAAGCAAGACTACGAGAAGCTGCGCATCGCCAACGAGTTCCACCGGCTCGTTGGCATGGAGCGCGACCTGCCGTCGCTGCTCGACAAGATTCTCGGCGTCGCCTTCGAGCTGCTCGCCGCCGACAACGCGGTCATCTTCCTCGCCGACGACGATGGTGAGCTGAACCCGCAGGCCATCAAGCGCCGCAAGGCCGACAACACCGAAGTGACCGTCTCCGAGACCGTGCTCAAGCGCGTGTCGGAGACGCGTAGCGCCGTGCTCACCGCCGACGCCATTCTCGACTCGCGCTTCTCGTCGTCGGAGTCGATCGTCGCGCAGGGCATTCGTTCCGCCATGGCCGTGCCGCTGCTCTCGAAGGGCGTGCTCAAGGGCATTCTCTTCTGCGACACGCGCGAGCGCACGAACGCCTTCTCGGAGAAGGACCTCAAGGTGCTGGCGGGTATCGCGTCTCAGGCCGCCATCGCCCTCGACAACGCCGACCTCGCCGGAAAGATCGAGAAGGAAGCGCTCACTCGCGCCGAGCTCTCACGCTTCCTCGCGCCCGCCGTCGCCGAAGCAGTCGTGTCGGGCAAGGTCGAGCTGCTGCGCGTCGGGCGTCTCGCCGAAGTCAGCGTCATCTTCGCCGACATTCGTGGCTTCACCTCGATGGCCGAGGCCGACAGCCCGCAAGAGACCGTCGCGATGTTGAACACCTTCTTCACCGCGATGGCCGGCGTGATCTTCAAGTACGAGGGCAACCTCGACAAGTTCATCGGCGACTGCGTGATGGCCACCTGGGGCCCGCCGATCGTGCACCCCGACGACGCCGCCCGCGCGCTGCGCTGTGCGCTCGAGATGCTCGACGAAATTCACGAGATGAACCGGCAGCGCGAAGAGGCCGGCAAGAAGGCCATCGAGGTCGGCATCGGCGTCAACACGGGGCCCGCGGTCGTCGGCTACATCGGCTCGACCGAGCGGCACGAGTTCACGGCCATCGGAGACTCCGTCAACACCAGCTCCCGTCTGTGCGGTCTCGCCAAGGGCGCCGAGGTGTTGGCCAGTGAGACGACCGTTCGCCGCGCCGGGCCGGGCTTCATCGTCGAGCCCGTCTCGGTGCTGCAGGTGAAGGGCAAGGAGAAGGGGGTTCCGACGTTCCGGATCCTCGGCTTCAAGGAGTCGTGACGCGGTCGAGCCGCCAGGCCGTCACCCAGAGCTGCCCGAACTGCGCGCGCGTTCACGACACGGCCGTCTACGTCTCGGGCCAGTTCATCACCTGCGTCTGCGGCATTCGGTTCGAGGTGCGGCGCACCGACGTTCGGCAGAGCGTCATCGAGGGGCGCACCTCACCCGCGCGCCCCGCCAATCAGGCTGCCGCGTCTCCTTTGCCCGGTGAAGAGCGCCCGCCACCGCCCGTTCCGTCGCACGTGGAGGTCGACCTCACCGTGTCGTCGGGCGCTCCGAAGAACTCCGACACCGCCATCGCCGAGCCCGCGCCGCAGGTGCCTGGGTACCAGCTCGTCGAGCTGCTGGGCCGCGGCGGCATGGGCGAGGTGTGGCGCGCCCGGCAGACGTCGCTCAACCGTCAGGTGGCGGTGAAGATTCTGCCGTCGAAGTTCGCCAGCGATCGTGAGTTCGTCGCGCGCTTCGAGAAGGAGGCGACGGCGCTGGCTGCGCTGAATCACCCGAACATCGTGCAGATCATCGATCGGGGGCAGGCCGGCGCTCACTACTTCTTCGCGATGGAGCTCGTCTCGGGGGTGAACCTGCGCGAGATGCTCACGGGGCGGCGGCTGTCTCCGAAAGACGCGCTGCGCATCATCGTGCAGGTGGCCCGCGCCATCGACTACGCCCACGAGCAGAAGGTCGTGCACCGCGATCTGAAGCCCGAGAACGTGCTGGTCGACCCCCGCGGGCACGTGAAGATCGCCGACTTCGGCCTCGCCGGCATGAAGGACAGCGAGAAGAACATCGCGCTGACCGCTACGGCCGTCGCCATGGGCACCGTGAACTACATGGCGCCCGAGCAGCGCCGCGACGCGAAGCACGTCGATCACCGCGCCGATCTCTATTCGCTCGGGGTGCTGCTCTACGAGCTGCTGACGGGAGAGCTGCCGCTCGGCCGCTTCAAGCTGCCGAGCGAGAAGGTGCCCGGGCTGTCTCCCGTCATCGACGAGCTCGTCGCGAAGCTGCTCGAGACCGAGCCCGATCAACGCCCGGGCCGCGCCGTCGAGATCGCCAACGCGCTCGAGCCGCTCATCGAGACCGCCGGCAGCGTCGCGCCGAACCGCCAGAAGTCGACGGTGCCGAACCGCGTGACGTCGTTCGTGCAGGAGCCGGGCGGGGGCTGGAAGGTGGCCGTCTTCGTGCTCGGCTCGTTGCTGCTCGTCGCGCTGGGCAGCCGCCTGTTGCCGGCTGATCGGGCGAAGACGCCGCCGCTCCCCTCGCGCGCGCCCGCCTGGTACCAGGACACCGACGTCTCGTTCTACGCGACGCGGAAAGACGAGAAGCACCAGCTCACCGTCTCGTTCGAGCCCTCGACGCCCGACGCCGGTGAAGACGTCAGCGCGCACTCGGGGCATTGGGCGCTCGATGACGGGGCCCTCACCGCCATTCAATACGGCGAGGCCACCGACCCCGAAGCCGTCGCGGTGATTCCCCGCGCGTACCTGGGCTCGCGGTACTACTCGAGCGACGAGTTCGAGGCCGAGGTCGACGTGCAGTACGAGCCGCTCTCGCCCGAGTTTCCGCCGCTGGCGCCCGACGATCAGCGCTTCATCGAGCTGTCCTTTCGCATCAAGTACACGCAGGTGAGCATCTTCGCGGTGCCCGACGTGCCCGGCTTGCCCTCGGTCGACGAGATGCGGCTCATGTGGCGCTACTTCACGCCCGAGGGCCAGGAGGTCGTCGGCAACAGCGCGAAGGACCAGGTCGAGCAGATGATGGAAGATCGCGTGACGGTGCCGAAGGGCCGCTTCCGCATGAAGCTGGCGCTCGCGCACCAGCGCAACGGCAACGTGAAGGTCGAGGGCTTCGTCGATGGCAAGCGGGTGGCCTGGAAGATTCTCACCGGGCTCGGCGGGCGCACCGGCAAGGTGGCCGTCGGGTGCCGCAACCTGCAGTGCCGCTTCTCGGAGTTGCAGGTGCGTGGCCGGGCGATGCCCAAGCCGCCGTCTTCTGGCGCGAACTGAACCCTTCTTCGGTGCGGCGGCTCCCACTGGCCGAACGCCGAATCAAGGAGTCGCCCCATGTGCATGGCCGTCACCTGTCCCTCCTGCGGAAAGCCCGATTGGCGCGGCTGTGGAGCCCACGTCGAATCGGTGCTCGGCAACGTTCCCAAAGAGAAGCGCTGCAAGTGCCGCGAGGCACCGGTCAAGAAGGCGAACGCTGCCCCTCAGCCGACCCGCTGAGACTCCGATGCAGTGAGTCGTCGGTTCGAGGGTAGGCTGCCCGCCTCGTGGAAGGCCGGTTGCTGCTCAAGGACTGCAGTCTCTTCAGTGCGGATGGCCGCGTGCGAACGCACATGGCCGTGCTCGTCGAAGGGAACGCGATCGCCCAGGTGCAGAACGACGCCGAGCTGCCTGCGCGACCCGGCGACTGGGCGGTTCGCTGTGACGGGCGGTTGGTGACGCCCGGCCTCGTCGACTGCCACACGCGGCTCGTCAACGCCCAGCTGTCTCCGTGGTCTGGGCACCACCTGCTGCGCACGCTCGAAGATCGGTACCGCTTCGAAGGCGAGCTCGATCGCCGCCTCACGGTGGCCGAGGTCGAGGCGCTCACCGCCGTGTCGATCGCCCGCGGGTTGCTGCGAGGCACGACGCTCTTCGTCGAGCACCTGCACGCGCCGACCTGCGTCGAAGAGGCGTTGCTCGTGCAGGCACGCGTCGCGACGCGCCTTGGCGCACGGCTCATCAACAGCCACGCCTCGAGCAGCCGGCAAGAAGGCACGCCCGGCCCCGGCCAGGTGGAGGCGAACGCTGGCTACGCCGTCGCGATGAGAGAGAACCCGCTGGTGCGCGGCGCGCTCGGCGTGGCGAGCTCGTTCTGCGCCGATGACGATCTGCTCCGCCGGGTCGGCCGCCTCAAAGAAGAGCTCGGGGTGGGCGCGCACTTTCGCATGGCCGAGAGTGACGAAGATCTCGCCCTGACGTGGGACCGACACAACACGCGCATCGTGAACCGCTTCGAGACGTTCGGCTTGCTTGGCGGGGCCTCCATCGGGGCTCACGCGCGGGCCATCGATCGCGCCGAGGCCCAGCGCCTCGCGCGCACCCGACCGCTCATCGCGCTGAGTCCGCGCCTCACGCACACGCTCGAAGGTGGCAGCGCGCTGGGCATGGAGGCCGTGCTGCTGAGTCAGAACCTCGTCGGGCTCGGCACCGGAGGCAGCGGCACGTTGTGGGAAGAGCTGGCCGCGAGCTTCACCGGCGTGATGACGCTCGCCCGCTCTGGCCGAATGCTCGACCCCGACAACCTGATGGCGACGTTCCTCGTCGGAGGCCCGGCCGAGCTCTGCACCATGGTGTTCGGTCAACCGTCGGGAACGCTCGACGTGGGCGCGATCGCCGATCTCGTGGTGCATGACTTCGTGCCGCCGCAGGAGGCGGGCAACTTCACGCCGCACCTCTTGATGCAGCTGAGCCAGACGCGCGCCGCGTGGACGATCGTGAACGGGCGGGTCGCCGTGCGTGAAGGGCAGCTGCTCGCGACGCCGCACCTGGCGCTCGAGCACGAGGCCGCGAAGGCCGTCGAGGCGGTGTGGAAGCGCTCCTGAAGACGCAGCTGGGGCGCCGCCGCGAGCGCTTGCCCGACGACACCACCTGCTTCCGGTGGATCGACGGCGAGCTGAACGGCGTCACCGTCGACGTCTTCGGTTCGGTGGCCGTGCTCTCGTTCTATCGGGACGCGACGCGCGACGAGGCGAAGCGGCTGGGCGAGCTGCTGCTGGGGCCTGTCTCGAGTGTCTACGTGAAGTTCCGGCCTCGTGAAGCGAAGCGCGCCGCGAACGAAGCGGTCGACGCCCTGGCGCCGGTGGAGCCGATCGCGGGTGTCGCGGCTCCCGAAGTGCTGGTGCAGGAGCTCGGGCTCGACTTCGTGATTCGGCCCGCGAACGGCTTGTCGGTCGGCCTCTACCTCGACGCCCGTGAAGCGCGGCGGTGGGTTCGCGCGAACGCCAGGGGCCGGCGGGTGCTGAACCTCTTCTCGTACACGTGCGGGTTCGGGGTGGCCGCCCGGCTCGGAGGCGCGGCGAGGGCCGCCAACGTCGATGCGTCACGCAAGGTGCTCGACTGGGGTGAGGAGAACCTGGCGAAGAACGGCGTCACACCCGATCGGTTCGACTTCATCGCGGGCGACTCCTTCGACTGGCTCGCGCGGTTCGCCAAGAAGCAGGAGCAGTTCGAGCTGATCGTGCTCGACCCGCCAGGCTTCGCGACGACGAAGACGAGTCGTTTCACCGCGAGCCGCGACTACCATCAGCTCGTCAGCGCGGCCGAGAAGGTGCTCGCGCCGAAGGGCCTGCTGCTCTCGATGTGCAACGTCGAAGCGCTGAGCATGAAGGACTTCGAGGCCCACGTGACGCGAGGGCTCGGCGCGCGCAGGATCCGGCGGCTGACGTCGTTCGGCGCGAGCGACGTCGATTTCTCACAACCCAGCGCCCTCAAGTGTCTCGTCGACGAGGTGTCGTGATGGCGTTCGCCCTGCTCGTTTCGCTGCTCGCCGCTCAGCCGGCGACTTGTTCACCGGTGTCCCTCTCGGCGACCCTCGACGTCGCGTTCAAGAAGGGCGCCCGGGTGAAGGACGTGGTGGCGTGGCTCTCGAAGGTGAACTGCACCGAGTACGACGTATGGCCGGGGCTCGAGAACAACCCGTTGACGCTGGTGGTCGAAGGGAAGCTCCAGGGAACCAGCATCGAGTTGCTCGGGAGAGCGCTGCTCGAGAGCGGGGGCGCCCGGCTCGAGTCGCTGGGCGGAGGTCGTCGAATTCGAAGACGACTCGGGCCGTGCGAGCCGGTCGTGGCCCGGGCGTCGCTCGCGAGCGCGCGTTCGAGCAAGACCGGGTGTGTGCTCGACCTGACTCGCTTCGGTGCGCCGGCAACGGTCGCGGAGTGTCTCTCTGGAGCCGTGAAGCTCGAGGCACAGGCTGACGGCAAGCTGCTCGTCGAACAGCTCGGGCCCGACGCGATGCTGCGTGCGATTGGGGTGGAGGAGGGCGATCTGTTGGTCGAGCCGCTCCCTGAGCCGCCAGGATTGAAGGCCGGGCCGTCGAACGCGCTTTCCCTGTCGCTCGTGCGCGCCGGGAAGCCGATGACCCTTGCGTGCACCATCGTCGGTGACGGCGAGAGCCTGGCGCTGCACCCTGGCAACGCGTTGCATCTTGAAGCGCGTGAGGCGTGTGAGCTTCCCGCGAGTGCCGTCACGGACCGCGGCGACGTGATGGAGATCTCGTCGCAGCTGAGCGTCACGCCGGAGTGTCTGATGCGCGCCGCTCGCTTCGTTCCGGTCACACGCGAAGGCGGGTACAGCGTGAAGGTCTACGCCATTCGAAGCGGCTCGTTCTTCGCCAGGCTGGGCTTCGCCAATGGCGACGAGGTTCGCGCGATCAACGGCGCGCCGCTGCCGCGAACACCCGAGGAGTTGATGGCGAAGCTGCAGGGCAAGGAACGCTTCGTCGTCGATTTCGTACGTCGGGGCGAGCTGAAGACCGTGACGATCGTGAAGGGGAAGTAGCTGGCGTCACCACGTGGTGCACTGGCGGGGCGCCCGCGCGACGACCGTCTTCAGTTCGTTCGGGAGCGCTCGGCGTAGCCCCTCGAGGTGGGGGTCGGTCGAGAGGTGGCGCAGGTCTCCGTACCCAGCCGCGATGACCGATCGCAGGAGCTCGAGCGCCTCGGTTTGACGGCCCTGCCTCGAGCGCAGGCAGACGAGGTTGTAGACGCTGCCCGTCAGTTCCCGCATGGCGCGCGGTGTGCTCAACAGTCGCGTCAGTCGCTGCTCGGCGTCGACCCAGCGGCACTGTTCGAGCTCGGCAGCAGCCCGTTCACCTTCGATGAGTCCGCGGTCGAAGCCAGCCCGCTCTACATGGTCGAGCTCGCGTGCCGCCTCGTCGAAGCGCTTCGACAGCCCCAACG
>JAEUJR010000214.1 GCA_016793585.1 Archangium sp. | reverse complement strand
ACGAACATTCGCCGCATCGGCATGGTGGGCCGCATGCTCGCGCGAAACGGCGTGCTGGCCATCGGTGCCGCCATCAGCCCGTACGCCGACACGCGAAACGAAGTGCGCGCAGCGGCGCTCAAAGACGGCGTCGCTTTCGTCGAGGTGCACGTGCACGCCCCGATGGAGACCTTGCTGAAGCGCGACACGAAGGGCCTCTACGCGAAGGCCCTGGCGGGAGAGGTCAAGCACTTCACGGGCGTCGACGATCCCTACGAGGCGCCGGCGACTCCTGACCTGTCGCTGGATACGTCGACGCTCGACATGGCTACCTGCACGACGCGCATTCTCGAAGTGCTCGCGCGCTACGGAGTCGTGCCGTGAACATGAACCACGTCGTCGGCTCGCACGACGTGCTGTTCCTGGTCATCGATACACTTCGTTACGATGTGGCAACCGATGAGTGGCGGGCTGGGCGGACGCCGAACCTCGCCCGCGTGTTGCCGCCGACTGGCTGGGAAGAACGTCACACACCCGGCAGCTTCACCTACGCCGCGCATCAGGCGTTCTTTGCCGGCTTTCTGCCCACGCCCGCGAGCCCCGGCCGTCACCCGCGCCCGTTCGCGATTCGCTTCGGTGGCAGCGAGACGACGACGAGCGACACGTGTGTCTTCGACGCGCCCGATCTCGTGCACGGCTTCAAGTCGCGCGGCTACCGCACCATCTGCATCGGCGGCGTCGGCTTCTTCAACCCCGAGAACCCGCTCGGCCGCGTGCTGCCCGGCTACTTCGACGAAGCGCACTGGAGCGTGCAGACGGGGGTGACCGACCCCCGCTCCACCGAGCATCAGGTGCGGCTCGCGTGTGAACGGCTCGCCTCCGTGAAGGAGCGCGTGTTTCTCTTCATCAACGTGTCGGCGCTGCACCAGCCGAACAAGCACTACCTGGCCGGCGCGACCGAAGACTCGAAGGCCAGCCACGCCGCGGCGCTGCGGTACGTCGACTCCCAGCTGCCGCCGTTGTTCGAGGCGTTCGCGAAGCGGGGGAAGACGCTCGGCCTGCTCGGGTCTGATCACGGAACTGCGTACGGAGACGACGGCTTCACCGGGCACCGTCTGGCACACCCGGCCGTGTGGACGGTGCCCTGGGCTGAAGTGATCTTCTGACGGTTACTTCGTCGGCGTCGGCGTCGACGACTTCATCGTCCCGCTGCCGGTTCCGCGCGTGCCGAGAGAACCGCTGCCGAACGAGGTGGAGGTGCCCAGCGTCTTCGCGACCTCGGCCGTCGAGATGGACTTCTTCTTCGCGACGGGCGCCGTGGTGGTGGTCGGCGGCTGAGTCGGTGCTCCGGCGAACGCAGTGAACGAGGCGACGACGACGAGGAGTGCGAGACGTTTCATGAGGTGCTCCCTGTGGGTGTGTGACCGCGCGTGAGTGCGGGGCCGAGTTCTGCCAGCGCGATTCGTGCCAACGCCGCTTCGTGGATGCGCAGCCTCGCGCCACGTGGACGTGGAGCAACACCTTGTCAGGAGCCCGTCCGCGTGGGCCCGGCACCTCGTGGTCAGATCGGCCCGATGTCGACGCTCTGACTCCACTTGAACGTGGGCGATGCGGCGCGATCGAAGCCAACCTCGAGCAGGAAGAAGTCGTCAGAACCCGGGTGCGAGCACTGAATGAACTTTCGCCGATCGGGGAACCCGAGCCGGAACTTCAC
>JAEUJR010000196.1 GCA_016793585.1 Archangium sp. | reverse complement strand
CGTCCTGCACCGATCAGTCCTCTTTGCCCGCGAGCTCGACGACGCGCGTGCCGTCAGCCGGGTTCAGCAGCGCCTTCACCGCCGCCGCGCCGATGTCCTTCGTGCAGACCTGCGGGAACTTCACGTCGACCGCGCCGAAGTGGGGGAGCACGCCCTGCGCCTTCGCCACGGGAATCACCGAGCCCCAGTTCTCGAGGAAGTACGCCGCGCGCACGAAGGTGACCGACGGCGCGAGCTTGCCGAACAGCTGCTCCGCATGGTGCACGGTGACGATGGGCCCGGTGCCGGCCGGGTGCTGCGCGGCGACCGACGAGAGGAACACCAGGCTCTTGAGCCCCGAGGCGCTGATGGCCTTCGCCAGGTTGCCCAGCATCGCCTTGCGGTCGGCGATGAAGTCGACCGCGGCGAAGTTCGGCGGCGAGAGCAGGTACGCGCCCGCAGCGCCCGTGAGCGCCTTCGTCATGGCGGCGACGTCTCCGAGATCGGCGACCGCTACCTCGGTGCCCTTCTTCTGCCAGGCCGCGCCCTTCTCGGCGTTGCGAACGACGACCCGCACCTTCTTGCCCTGCGAAAGCAGGGTGTCGGCGACGACGGCGCCAGTGTGACCTGAGACTCCTGCGATGACGTACATGGTGACTCCGGGGGAATGGGTTCGACTGCGGAGCCCACCATGCGTTCCGATGCGCTATGTGTCCAATGCATGGCGCGAGAGACCAAGATGCACCAGACGCATGAGCTGGCCGACCTGAACCTGCTCACCACCTTTCGACACCTGCTGGCGACGGGCAGCGTGACGGCGACGGCCGATCGCATGCGCCTCTCGCAGCCCGCCGTGTCTCGAGCGCTGGGCCGCTTGAGAACCGCGCTTCAAGACCCGCTCTTCGTTCGCGACAGGGGCGGCCTCGTACCCACCGCGCGGGCGCTCGCGCTGCAGCCCGAGCTCGAGGCGCTGCTCACCCGGCTCGACGATCTGCTCACCAGCGGCGCCGGCTTCGACCCTGCGACGTCGCGGCGCACGTTCGTCGTGGCCACCAGCGACTACAGCGCCTCGGTGCTGATGCGGCCACTGCTGAAGCGCCTGGCAACCGAGGCGCCGGGCGTGACCGTGCGGGTGGTGCAGACCGCACCCGAGGCCGAGGCCGCGCTGCAGCAGGGCACCTGGGACTTCTTGTGGGCGCCGCAGCGGCCGATGAGCCAGGCCATCGTATGGACCAAGCTGTTCGACGAGACGTTCTCGTTCGTCGTGAGGGAGGGCCACCCGCTCGCCTCGAAGCCCCTCACGCTCGAGCGGTACCTGTCGATTCAACAGATCGCGCTCTCGCCCGAAGGCCGGCCGGGGAACCCGCTCGACGAGGCGCTGCAGCGCATGGGGCATCAGCGCCAGCTGGTCGCGCACGTGCCGACGTTCGCGGTGGTGCCGTCGCTCATCGCGCAGAGCGACCTCGGCGCCGTGCTGCCCCGCCGCATCATCGAGGTACATGGCAAGCCGTGGCGCCTCGTCTCGCGCGTGCTGCCGTTTCAGGTGCACGGCTTCACGCTCAAGCAGGCGTGGCACGAGCGGCACCGCCACGACGACGGCCACGCGTGGTTTCGTCAGCTCATCGTCGACCTCTGCCGGTGAGCCGCGCTACGAGCGTCGCTCCGTGGCGCCCGTGTTCGACCAGGTCGTTCGTTTCGAGCATCGCCGCCCGAGGCCCGGCGTTCTTCCCGCTGCCGTCGCCGGCGCCGGGAGCCTCACGGGCGGCATCTCGCGAAGAACCACCATCGCCCGCGGTGTGCTCGTCGTCTCGGGCGCCGCAGCCCTGGCGTGGGTGACCCAGCGCTCGGGTCAGCCGCTCGGCGCCGGTCTCTGCGCCTTCTTCGGTGCGTTGCCGTTGCTCTGGTTCGCCGGCTGGGTCGTCGGAGCGCTCTTTTCGGTACGCGCTGCGGCTCGTGCTGCCGCGAAGACGATGGAGCGCATCGACTGGCAGAAGGCCATCGACGAGAACACCATCGCCGAGCAGGTGACGTTGCAGGTGCTCGAGACGGGGCTGCAGGTGAGCCGCGAGCCGCAGGGCGCGTCGTCGTCGTCGGAGCTGTTCGGCTGGCAGCGCGTGCAGTTCGAGCGCCACGGCCACCACATGGCGTTCATCGGGCTCGAAGCGGGGGAGCCACTGTCGGTACCAGCCACCGCCTTCTCCGATGGAGCGGCGTTCGACGCGTTCTGTCTCTCGGTGCAGGGGCAGGTGTGGGAAGCGCAACGTCGTTCAGGCGCGTGACTGGCCCTCGCGCGAAGGCCGCAGGCGACGCCAGGCGAAGCGGGCGCTCGTGGAGTTCGCGCGGGTGTCGTTGCTCCTGCTGACGTCACCCGCGGGGCGCGCTCGCGCGCCGGAGCCGATCGACCACGGCCAGACCGACGCCCGACTCCGCGGGTGGTACGGCCAGCACCACGTCGAGCCCCCGCTCGTCGACCTCACGCAACGTCGCGTAGAGCGCGCGCGCGTAGCCAGCGTCGTCGTCAGGCACCTCGAAGCGCGTCACGCCCTCGGGAATCGCGGTGCCCTTCGGCGCCACCACCGCCACCTTCGAGCCCGCCGACAGCCGCTTCGCCACCTCGTCTCTGAGCGTCGCCTTCGTCACCAGCCACAGCCCTGCGCGCGGCGCGTAATGAGACGCCAGCATTCCCGGCGCACGAACGTCGGTCGCGTGCGACGCGAGCGGAACCGCTTTGCCCAGAACGCGCTCGGCCGCTTCTTTCGGAACGCCTCCCGGCCGGAGCAGACGCGGTGAAGGGCCGCTCAGGTCGACGATGGTCGACTCCACGCCGACGCGGCACGCACCGCCGTCGAGCACCAACTCGACGTCGCCACCCAGCTCGTCACGCACGTGTTTCGCCGTCGTCGGGCTCACACGGCCGAACCGATTCGCCGACGGAGCCGCCACGCCTCCATCGAAGACACGCAGCAGCTCGAGCGCGAGCGCGTGGTCGGGCACCCGAAGGCCCACCGTCTCCTGCCCGCCCGTCACCGCGTCACTCGCCAACGCCGAGCGCTTCACGATGAGCGTCAACGGCCCGGGCCAGAACGCGTCGGCCAGGCGGGCGGCCTCGGCAGGCCACCTCGCTGCCCACCGCTTCGCCACCTCGGCGCTCGCGACGTGCACGATGAGTGGGTGATTCGACGGTCGCCCCTTCACCGCGAAGATGCGCCGCACCGCCAGCTCGTTCGAGGCGTCGGCGCCCAGCCCATACACCGTCTCGGTCGGCAGCCCGATGAGCCCACCTTCTCGAAGCGCTCTCGCCGCGCGCTGAACCTCGTCACTCACGCAGGTGATGGTAACTGGTTTTCTGTGTAAGGCGGCGGCCATGCCTTCGAAGCCCAGCAAGAACCTCGAGACGTTCAAGAACCCGGCGCCCGCCCGCGACTACGAGATCGCGTTCGACTGCCCCGAGTTCACCTGCCTCTGCCCGCTCACCGGCCAGCCCGACTTCGCGCACTTCAAGATTCGCTACGTACCCGACGAGACGTGCATCGAGCTGAAGAGCCTCAAGCTGTACCTCTGGAGCTACCGCGACGAAGGCGCCTTTCACGAAGCCGTCACCAACCGCGTGCTCGACGATCTCGTGAAGGCCTGTGCGCCGCGCCACATGCAGGTGGAGGCCGACTGGTGGGTGCGTGGTGGCATCGCGACGAAGGTGACCGTCACGTTCGAGAAGAAGGCCGCGAAGAAGAAGAAGTGAGTCAGAAGCCCAGCGCGAAGCAGAACCCGACACGCGGCGTGACGAGCGCGCTGCCGTAGAGCCACAGCTCGAACGACGCGAAGCCCATGTCGACGCTGCCGCCCACGCGCGCCGTGGGAATGAAGCGCAGCGCGAACCGGGTGCCCGCCTCGTCGAGCTCGGCCACCATGAGGTCGGCGAGCACGGCCACGTCGGCGAAGCCCTCGAGCGTTCCGTCTCCTGCGCGCGCCCCGACGAACGGGCCGGCGCTGACGAAGTGCGCGCTCTGCACGCCGAGCGAGGTCTTCGAGACGCCGCCGAGCGGGCTGCCTGCAGAGACCGAGAGATCCCACCCGGGGTCGATCATGAACTCGTAGCTGGCGAGGCCGCCGAGCCGGAGCGCGCCGTGGTTCCACCCGAACGAACCCGCGAGGCTCACCGCAGGGCCGGCGCCGCTCACCTCGTAGGCACGGCCAGAGCCGCCGACGCGCACCGCCTTCGTCCACCGGCCGCCCACGCCGACGCCGACGGACGTTCGTTGGGCAGCCCATTCGGGCTCTGCCATGGCCACCGTCGACACCACGAAGAGGAGCAGCCCGAGGCAGCGCACGGCCCTTGTGACGACCTGCTCCGTCACACATTCACAGCGGGTCGAAGGCGCCTCGGCGATGGCCAAAGACCCAGGGTCTGATCAATCACGACGCACCCCGGCAGACGGCGCGGTGATTGCTGTGGCCACCTCCCATGAAGGGGAAACGGCTGCTTCGGGTGGCAGCGCTGGGGGCGACGCAAGAGGCGGTGGAGCAGGTGCGCCTGCACCTCGACGTGCCCTGGCTCGAGACCTGGGGCTTCCTCGTCGACAGCCCCACCTTGCACGAAGACCTCAACTTCAACGGCATCAGCGCGCTCGTCGCCATGGCCGACCCGGGCGCGCCCCTTCAGGCGTTGCTCCGCCACCTCGAGGCGACGAGTCACGGCGATCGACCGGTGGTGCTCGTGACCGACGAAGCGCGCGACGCGCCGTGGGCGCACGCGTTTCGAATGGGCATCGTCGAGCTGGTGTCGTTGCGGCGGCTGACCGAGCCGGTGCTGCGCAGCGCGTTCCTCGAGCTCGAACGCCGGCCGGGGCTGCTGCGCGGCAACGGCGCGTTCAACGAGTTCCGGCAGCTCTTCGACTCCATCACCCAGTACGGCCGCACCGGCGTGCTCGAGCTGTCGCTGCCGAATGAAACAGCGACGCTGCACCTGCGCTGGGGGCGGGTGGTCGAGGCGAAGGGGGTCGCGCTGGGGCCCGACGGCTCGCCCGTCGTTCCCGCGAACACGCCGTGGCTCTTCCGCGAACAGCCGCCGCCGCTCACCGAGGCTCAGCGGGAGTTCGGGCCGCTCACCAGCGAGGAGCCGCCGTTGATCGACGCCATCGTCGACGTGGCGCCCGCCATCACAGGAGCCGACGTGGTGCCGCAGCAGACCTCGCTGCTCGTCGTCGACGACGACGCGAGCGTGCTCAAGCTGATGCACGACTTCTTCCGGCATCGCGGCTTCAAGGTGCGCGCGGCTCCCGGTGGCCCCGAGGCGTTGCAGGCGCTCGCGAACGAGCACGTCGACGTCGCGGTGCTCGATCTCGACATGCCGAAGGTCGACGGGTGGATGGTGCTCGGCGCCATGCGTGAAGACGTGCGCACGTGGGACACCCAGGTGCTGCTCTTCTCGGCGCACGACCAGTATCGCGAGGTGCTCGCGCGCGCGGGCCCGACGAGTCACGCCGCGGTGCCGAAGACGACCCGCCTGACCGAGGTCGAACGTCACGTGCGCGAGCTCATGGTGCCGCGCGTGCGCGTCGAGCGGCAGCTCACCGGCCGCTCCATCGACGAGTCGATCACCCTCGAGCACCTCGATCGCGTCGGCACCGGCTGGCTGTTGCTGGCGCTGGAGCGCGCGCGTGTCACCGGCATGCTTCGAGGCGCCGTGGCCCGGGTGAAGTACGCGCTCTGGTTCTCAGACGGGCGGCTCGTTCAGGCGCAGGGCGTGTTCGAGCAGGGCCGGTGCGCAGGGCTCGACGCGCTGCGGCTGGTGCTCGCCTCGCGCCCACGCTCGATGGTGCTCGAGGCCGGCACCGTTCCCGTGGGTGAGGGCTTCGAAGGGCACCCGACGGGCACCATCGTGTCGGTCGTCGAGCAGCGCCTCGCCATCGAGCAGCACCACCTTGGCCAGCTCGCCATCTCGCAGGCCGTGGCCGTCTCGGTGAACGAGCCGCTGTACCAGCTCTACGCGCACGTCGGCACTCCGCTGCAGCGGCAGATCGCGCAGGCGTTGTGCGAGCTGCACGTGGCGCCGTCGGAGCTGAGCGCGCACCTGGGCGTCGCGCAGGACACGATCACCCTGGTGCTGCGTGAGCTCGTGCGGCGCGGCGTGATTCAGCTCTCGGCAGGGCTCGAAGTCTCGTGAGCCGTCAGGCCGCTCGAGGCAGCTCGTCTGAAGGCGCGGGGCGCTTCGAACGCTGACGCCAAGAAAGCGGTCGACTCCCTCCAGAGGGACTGGCCCAGCCATCGTCATCTGGTCGACCAACCCGTCCTTTCAGATCGGGTGTTCATCGCGTTCCGCCCCACCTTTTCG
>JAEUJR010000194.1 GCA_016793585.1 Archangium sp. | reverse complement strand
TCGGCGTCGCGATGGCCATGCGCAGCCACTCCGCCGACGACTGGAGCGCGCTGCTCGTCGCCGCCGACGCGATGGTGCTCGTCTACGGCGTCTTTGCGACGCTCGTGCTGTCGGCGCTCGGTCTGTACCTGGTCGGCAGCTTCGACTTCGCGGTGCTCTCGTCGGTGCTGGTGTTGGGGCCATTCACGCTCGTGCGACCGCTCGTCATCGTCGCGGGCGCCGTGTTCGCGGCGTGGAGCGCACAGCACGTTGGCGCGGCGCTCTTCTGTCTCTCGGCGAGCGCGGTGATGCTCTCGTTCGAGCGACTGCTCGGCCTCGGCTCACCGCCGTGGCGAGGCCTGCTCCCGGAGTGAATCGAGGGTCGCTGGTTGGTCGACGTCGTGCGCCGCTTCGGGGCAGTCGACCAACGAGACCTGCGAGAGGTTCGCTTGCAGCACCGACTTCGCTCCAGCGCCGTCGTCGATGCCTTCCAGTGCGGCAGCGAAGGCGCCGCGGAAGACGGCCGGTGCTCCGAACGACCCGCTCCAGCGCGAAGCAACGAGTGCGCCCTCCGTCTTCAACAGCTGCGTGAAGTGCTCGCGCGTGACGCGCGGAAGATCGACCAGCGTCACCAGCACCGCATCGAACGACGAGGACGCCTCGAGCGCCGCCTTCAGTGACGAGCCCGGGCCGCGTCGCCACTCTCGATTCTCGACGATGCGGCACGGAACTCCCGCGAGCGCGTCACGAACGAGGGGCGCGTGCGCTCCGATGACGACGACGACTTCGGCACATGCCGCGAGCGCTTCTTCCGCGACGAAACGAACGAGCGGCCGGCCACGCCACTCGGCGAGCTGCTTGGGGCTACCGAACCGCGACGCCTCACCCGCTGCCAGAATGACGATGACGTCAGCCATGCGCGCGCGCTCCGCTGCAGGTCGACCGCTCGACAGCCGCTGCGAGGTCTGACCAGCCCCGATGACCGCCCAGCTCAGCCATGAGAGGGCTGTTCTCGCGAGCGCTCGACCGACAGAAAGCCACCCGAACGCCCCGCGCGCACCGCCTGCGCCTCGGCGAGAATCGAGAGCGCGATCGCCGACGGTCCCTCGGCGCCGAGATCGAGCCCTACCGGAGCCCGCAACCTCGCGCGCTGCGCTTCCGTGAGCCGACCGGTCTTCCCCTCGACCAACGCCAGCACCTGACCCGAGCGATGCCGCGGCCCGAGCAGGCCGACGCTCAGCACGCGCTCGTCGCGGAGCAGCAGCCCCAGCGCTCCCGCGTCGTAGTCGATGTGATGCGCCATCACGACCGCGAGCGTTCCGGGCTCCACGTCGAAGCGAAGCGAATCGAGCGCGACGCACGTCACCTTCGCCGTGGGGAACCGCTCCTTCGTCAACAGGCCCGGCCGCCAGTCGTAGACGTCGACCGACCACCCCAGCTCCTCGGCGAGCCGCGCGACTGGCAGCGCATCGTGCCCCGCGCCCACGATGAGCAACCTCTGCGACGGAGCGACACGCTCTTCGAAGACGGCCCGGCCAGCCAACGGGCCGTTCGAGAATACGCAGACACCATCGACCCACACCTCGCGCTCACCGGCACCACCTTCGAGCGCGGTGCGAATGGTGAGCGTCTCGCGGCGCTCCTCCACCCGCGCGAGCAGCTCGAGGAAGTTGGAGTCGACGAGCGGCTCGAGCAGCACGTCGATCTCTCCCCCGCAGCCCAGGCGTGCGCCCGCGTCTTCCGACGTGTCGTAGCTGCGCACGAGCGCGCGCCCGTTCGCGACGAGGAACGCCGCCTGCCGCGTGACGTCGGCTTCGAGGCAGCCACCGCTGATGCTCCCCGCGCGCCAGCCCTCGCTCGTCACCAGCATACGCGCACCGGGGCGGCGGTATGCCGAGCCACGAACGGCGACGACGGTCGCGAGCACCGTCGGCAGGCCGCGTGACAACGCCAGACGCCCCTCCTTCACGATGCTGGCGAGCTCGTTCACGCGCCCTCCTCCATCGACAGCGGCAAGGTGCGCAGGCGCTTCTTCGTCAGCGCATAGACGGCGTTGGCGAGCGCAGGCGCGATGATGGGCACGCCCGGCTCTCCGATGCCCGAAGGGTCGTTGGTGCTGTCGACGAGGAACGTGTCGATGCGCGGCGCCTCGTTCATGCGCAACGGCGCGAAGTCGTGAAAGTTCGACTGCTGCACGCGGCCCTTCTCGAAGGTGATGCGCTGCTTCATCGCGGCCGAGAGCCCGAAGATGCAGGCCGACTCGAGCTGCGAGCGCACGATGTCGGGGTTCACGACGCGGCCACAATCGGCAGCCATCACCGCGCGGTGAACTCGAATGGCCCCGTCGGCGACGCTCACCTCGAGCACCGCCGCTGCGACCGAGCCGAAACACTCGTGCACCGCCACGCCCCGCGCACGGCCTTCTTCGAGCGGCGAGCCCCACCCCGAGTGCTTCGCGACGAGCTCGAGACACGACAGGTGCCGCGTCTTGCCCGCGAGCAGCCCGCGACGGAACTCGAGCGGGTCTTTCCCCAGCGCCCACGCGCACTCGTCGATGAAGCTCTCGGTCGCGAACGCGGTGTGCGAGTGACCGACGGAGCGCCAGAAGCCGGTCGGCACGTTCGGTTCGTGCCGGAAGAAGTCGACCTGCAGGTTGGGAATCGCGTACGCGACCGAGTCGGCCCCTTCGTACGAGGTGATGTCGCGACCAGGCACCACCTGCTTCGCGAGCTCGGAGGTCTTGTCGCGCAGCTTCTCGGGCGCCTCGGCCGCGAGCCCGCCGACGAAGCTGTCCATCACGGCCAGAAACACCGACTGCGTCACGACGCGGTGGTGCCAGGCGGTGACGGCCGCACCATCGTGCGAAGCCTCGAGCGCATGCGTCGCCGACGGCCGATAGAACGAGTGCTTCATGTCGTCTTCGCGGCTCCAGACGACCTTCACGGGGCCTTCGATGGCGCGCGACACCTCGACCGCCTCGGCGACGTAGTCCTGCCCGATGCGCCGGCCGAAGCCACCGCCGAGCAGCGTCTGATGAATGGTGATGGCCTCGAGCGGCAGCTTCGTGATGCGTGAGGCCACTTCGCGCGCCTGCGCAGGCCCTTGCGTGGGCGCCCAGATGTCACAGCGGGTCGAGGTCACGTGGGCGGTCGCGTTCTGCGGCTCCATGGGCGCGTGCGCGAGGAACGGGGCGAAGTACTCGGCCGAGAGCTTCTGGGTCGCCTTCGAGAGCACGTCAGCGGCGGCGCCATCGTTGCGCGCGTTCTGCGTCGGCGCCTGCTTCAGCAACGCGCGGTGGGCGTCACGCAGCGTCGACGAGTCGAACGGCGCGGCGGGCTCGTTCCACTCGACCGTCACCGCCTGCGCGCCCTGCCTCGCGTGCCAGTACGTCTGCGCCACGACCGCCACGCCCTGCGGCACCTGCACGACGTGTCTGACGCCGGGCATCGCCAGCGCCTTCGATGGGTCGAACGACTTCACCGTGCCGCCGAGGGTGGGGCAGCGCACGATGACTGCGACGAGGGCCTGCGGCACCTGCACGTCGATGCCAAACACCGCCGTGCCGTTCGTCTTCGACACCGCGTCGACGCGCCGCAGCGGTTTGCCGATGACTTGAAAGTCCTTCGTCTTGAGCTCGGGTGCACGAATCGTGAGCGACGCGGCGGCTTCGACGAACTCGCCGTACGCGCCCGAGCGCTGCGAGCCCGCATGGCTGATCACGCCGTTCTTCACCGTCAGCTCCGACCGGTCGACCTTCCACTTCGTGGCGGCGGCTTCTTTGAGCAGCTCTCTCGTCGCGGCGCCGGCTTCACGCAGCGGCTCCCAGCCCGTGGCGGTGCTGCTGCTCCCGCCCGTCAACTGAAACCCGAGCACGGGGTTGTCGTAGGCCCGGTCGGCCGGAGCCAGCTCGATCTCGAGGCTGAGGGGATCGACCTCGAGCTCCTCCGCCACGAGCATCGCCGTCGCCGTCGCCGTGCCCTGCCCCATCTCGACACGCCCGACGACGACGCGAATCGGCCCCTTCGCCGGCACTCGAATGAACGCGTTCGGCGCGAACAGCTCAGGTGTGCCATTGCCACGCTCGAGGTCGAGCACCCAGACGCCCACCGCGAGGCCGCCCCCCAGCGCGGCGCCAGCCTTCAGCAACGCCCGTCGATTGAGCTTCATGGCGTGCCTCCGCCCTTGAGCTCGGCGGCCCTGTGAATCGCGGCGCGAATGCGCGGGTACGTGCCGCAGCGACAGACGTTGCCGCTCATCGCGGCGTCGATGTCTTCGTCGGTCGGGTTCGGCTTCGTCTCGAGCAGCGCGGCCGCGCTCATGATCTGCCCCGACTGGCAGTACCCGCACTGAGGCACCGACAGCTCGCTCCACGCGCGCTGGCACGGGTGCGGGTTCTCTTTCGGCGCCAGGCCCTCGATGGTGGTGACGGCCTTGCCTTCGACGACCGAGACCGGCGTCAGACATGAGCGCAGCGGCGCGCCTTCGAGGTGCACCGTGCACGCGCCACACAACGCCATGCCGCAGCCGAACTTCGTGCCGGTCAGGTGCAGCACGTCGCGCAGCACCCACAGCAGCGGCATCTCGGGCGGTACGTCGACCTCGGTCGTGCGACCGTTGAGCGTGAACGCGATCACCGAAGACTCCTGGGCTGCTGCGGGGGACGACCTGCTTAACGAAAGGCCGGCGACTTCGCTCGCCCGCTCATCGGAAAGCGTGGAGCAGCCACGGCACGAGCCGCCCGGTCGTCACCATGCCCATGTGGTCGAAGCGCTCCGACTGGAAGAACACCAGCTTCGCCTTGCGCACCGAGGGCGGCAGCTCGTCGTAGAGGTACGGCAGGTCGTCGAGCTTCACGGCCTCGGGGTGTTTGCGCAAGAACCACTCGGTGCGCTGCTGGGTGTCGAAGCCGATGAGCACCAGCTGGTGCGTCTTCTCGCTGGCCGCGGTCACCCAGTCGCGAAACTCCTCGTCGTTGCCGTAGAGCCCGTCGACGAGCACCACCTGCTCGAGGGTCTCGTGCTCGAGCCACTCGACGATCGTCTTGTAGGCGCCCGAGTGGCCGACGACGACGACGCGCTCGGGCGGCTTCAGCTTCGTGCGCTTCTCGACGAGCTCGAGCAACGCCTTGAGGTCGCTCCAGAACACCGGGTCGGTTCGCCCGCTGCGCGCCTCGGGCACGATGAAGAGCGCGTTGCGACCCGAGTCGCGAAACTGGGTGAGCAGCTGGTGCTCGAGAATCGCGCGGTCGACGTCGGTGTAGAAGCCGTGCAGGTAGACGACGGTGACGGCGCTCGCGGCCTTGAACGCGCGCGGTCTCCACACGTGCACGGCGCCCTTGTCCTTCGTGCCGAACCGCAGGTGGCGCCCGTCTTCGTTCAGCTGATCGACGAACTCGTTCTCGGTCGTCGCGCGCACCGCCGCCATCGCGGGAGACGGAGGCTCCGGCGTCTGCGTCAGGAACAGCGCGACGACGAGCGCGTGCACGGTCAGGGCTTCGCCGACTCCGCGGGCTTCTTGTACGTCACCAGCATGTGCATCGAGAGGTTCTTGTCGAGGTAGCCGTAGCGGAAGGCCAGCGGCTTCGCCGTCTTCCACAGCTTGCGGAAGTCTTCGTTGTACTGCGGGTTCGCGCCGAGGAACGACTCGGCGAACTTGCCGTACGCCTGCTGCTCGAAGCCTGCCTTCGTCGCGAACACCGGCGGAATGCCGGTGGAGTCGCTCACCATGAACTCCATGTGGTTCAGCAGGAAGTTGCGAATCGTCGAGAAGTGGTCGCGCCACAAGAGGTAGCTCGCGGCCTTCGTCATCGCGACGATGCGGCCCTTCTTCTCGAGGTAGTTCTTCATGCCTTCGTCCTGGCCGAAGTTCGTGTCGGCGAGGTTCTGCGCGAAGTGGCGGTGCACGCGCGCCTGCGTCTTCGGGTCTTCGCCCTTCTTCACGAACACGAGCTCGAGGTTGTCGAAGGCCTCGGAGAAGTCGGGCGACACCCACGCCTTGTGCAGCAGCTTCGCCGTCTTCTCTTCCGTGGCCTGCAGGTCGGCCGCCGTGAGGTAGCGCAGCGAGCCATCGGTGTTCGGCTTCACGTACTTCAGCGAGACGGGCTCGAAGCCGTGCACCGCGAGGCCGATGAGGAAGAACGAGAGCTGGCCGGGCAGCTCGCCACGCTGGCCCTTCATGAGGTTCTCGGTCTTGGAGTCGTTGGCGACGAGCAGGCCCGACGAGGTCGAACGAATGAGCGCGAGTGACGCGGCGAGCTCCTTCGAGGTGACGGTGTCGATGCGGCGCGGATCGCCCGCGTGCTCGAGCGACATCGTCGTGATGTCGGTGGCCTCGGGGTACGTGGTGAGCGCCGAGATGAGATCGCCGCCGCCGAACGGGTAGACGACCGTCGTGGGCAGACCGGCGGGCTTCAGGCCCTGAATGAACGGCATCGCCTCGCCGACCCAGGTCTTGCGGTACTTGTCCATGCGGCGGTTGAGCTCTTTGCAGTGGTGCTCGACCACCTTCGCGTCGATGTTCGCGGGCAGCGGCTCTTCTCCGGCGCAGGCGACCACGCGGTAGAGCACCTTGACCTGCTTGGTGAAGTCGAGCGGCTCGGCGGAAGGAGCAGGCGCAGCCGGGGCCTGCGCGAGAACGGCGGCGAGGACTGGGAGGAGCATGACGCGGCGACGTAGCACGCCACCGTCAGATTCATGGCTTCCATCGCGACGGAGGGCTCGCTTGCGGGGGCCGATCGCCTCCTGCTATTCCTGCCGCACCTCTGGACGTGGCGCCCTCGCGCCTTCCTCGACGCGCTTCTCTTCAGCCTTCAGTCTGTGAGCGCAGCTCGCGCTCTCACGCTCCGCGGGGCCTCAGCCACCCATCGCGGACGAGTCGCACCCATCGGCTGTCATCGATGTACCGTTGTTCCGAGTGCAGTGAGGTCGTTGGTCCGCATCAGCGTCAGCATCAGGTCGTCGTCGAGACGCGCAGCAAGCGGTACCCGCCGAGGCCCGACGCGTTTCAGGTCACCAAACGAGTCAAGCAGAAGAAGATCTGGGTCGACGACCCGGGCGGTGTCGGGCACGAGACGGTGCGCACCATCGCGCTGTGCGAGGCGTGTTTCAGGCGACGCAGGAACTGAGCGTCACGGCATGCAGGGCGCCGCGGGGTAGCCGGCCTTCGAGTCGGCCACCTTGCCGAGCTCGGTCACGTAGAATCGGCCGGGCTCTTCTCCACGCAGAAACGCGGCGCCCACGCGGCACTCGAGCTTCGGCGCGTCTCCGCTCGTCGTGGCGCACACCGCCTCGCGCGCGTTCGCCAGCGTCGTCGTCGACTGCTTGATCCACGCGATGAGCGCGTCATCGAGCTCGTCTGCGCCCTGCGCGTCGAGGTCGGCCTGGCTCGGCGGTCGGGCCACGTGGCCTTCGACGCCTGCGGGGGGAAAGTCGGGGCGGTCGACACTCGTGCGCGACGCCTCGATGGTGAAGTCGCGCGTGGCGAGCGAAGGGTTCGACGAGGCGATGACGATGCGGAAGTTCTGCCGCCACGTGTGCACACGCTCGGTGTACCGGTAGACGTCGGTGATCTCGTTCACCAGCTGCCGCTTCGTCATGCGCAGACGCGACTCGGCCTCGTCGAGGTCGTTGTTCGCGGTGCGGCGAAAGTCGTCCATCGTCGAGGCGCGTTTGCAGTACGCCTCTTCGTTTCGGCGCGCTTCGCAGTTCTGGCAGTACTGCGCACGGCTCAAGTCGCGACGGGCCAGCTCGCAATCGTCTCTGGCGAGCGCAGCGTTCTTGTGGGCGACGCGGGCGTTGCGCTCGAGCTGCTGGCGAATGCCCTCGAGCCGATGCCACTCGGGGTTCTCGTAGAGCTCGCGCCGCGCGACATAGGTGACGTCGTGCACGGTGTCGGTGAAGTCGTGCGACACCTGACTGCCCGTGAGCCCGACGCGAAGCCCCAGCTCGCTGCCCGTCGAGACGCACTCGAGCCGCTCGTTGGAGTGCTTCTGGAGCATCGAACACACGCCCGAGGCCACGGCCAGCCCGTCGGTCGCGACCTGCGTCTTCACCACGAGGCTCGAGTACAGCTGGCGGCGCGTGGCTTCGAGCGAGAGCGAGGGAGGCAGCTCGTCACTCAGACAGCGTGCGAGCGTGCTGAGCCCGAACGCATTCCCAATGAGGCGCTGATCAGCCGCCGTCTTCGCCTGCGCCGAGACGAACTGCGCCATCGCCTTGCGCTCTGCCGCCAGCTGCTGCCCGTACGCCATCGTCGACACGTCACTGCGCATCGTCTCGACGCACCGAACGCGCAGCACCGCGTCGACCGGGGTCGTCACCTGCGTCTGGCGACACGACTCGAGCCAGGTAGCGCCCGAGAGATCGGCCAACGCCGCGAGCTGGGGATCGTCCTTCACCCGGCGGGCGCGGTTGAGAATGTCGAAGCACTTTCGCTCCAGGCCGCGCTGGCCACAGACGGGCTTCGCCTCGGCGAGCAGCGTCTGCTTCACGTCGGCGTAGAGCCGGTCGGCGCGTTCGCACCAGTCCTTGTCTTCGCTCTGCCGGCACGCCGAGTAGTAGTGCCGCGCCGCCGCTTCGACGTCGCCCCGGTCGAGCGCGAGCTGCCCTTCACGCGCCGCCTGAAACGCGGCCGAACACCCGAGCGCGCCGACCGTCACCAGAAGCCCCGCCGTCATTCGCATCACGTGCAGTGTCTCCGAGGCTGACCGACGAGGCGAGTGTGCATGTATTCACCATGGCTCTGCGGTACACCCCGCGGCTCCGTGACCACCACGCGCACTTTCGGCCTCTGGTCTGGCGTCGGCCTCGTCATCGCCAACATGGTGGGGGCCGGCGTCTTTCTCTCGACGGGTTTCATGGCGCAGTCGATGCGGCCGGGCACCATCTTGCTGGCGTGGATCGTCGGCGGTGTGCTCGCGCTCGCCGGAGCCCGCGCCTACGCCGAGGTCGCGCGCTTTCTGCCGTCGGGCGGTGGTGAGTACCGGTACGTCGGCACGCTGCTGCACCCCGCGCTCGGGTACGTCGCCGGGTGGGGCTCGCTGCTGGTCGGCTTCTCGGCGCCCATCGCGCTCGATGCGCTGGCGGCCGGAGCATTCGCGCGCGTCATCTTCCCCTCGCTCGAGCCTCGTCTCTTCGGAGCGGCGCTGATCATTCTGCTGACGCTGCTGCACGCGCTCGGGCTTCATCTGTCGGCGCGCGTCCAGAACGGGCTCGTCGCGGTGAAGGTCGCGTTGCTCGTGGGCTTCGTGCTGGTCGGCTTGTTCGCGGGCTCGATGTCGTGGCCGACGTGGGCGCCGCCGTCGACCGACGGAGAGAGCTTCAGCGGCTTCGCGTCGAGCCTCTTCTACATCGCGTTCGCGTACTCGGGCTGGAACGCGGCCGTGTACGCCGCCGACGACTTCAAGGAGCCGCACCAGACGGTGCCGCGCGCGATGCTCCTCGGCTGTCTGGTCGTGGGTGGCCTCTACCTCGTCGTGAACTTCATCTTCGTCGCGAACCTCACGCCCGAGCAGGGCACGGTGGTGTTCCGCTACGACGCGTTCACATCGGGCGCGGCGCAGTTCGACCAGGTGACGCTCGGCCAGGCGGTGATGGCGCACCTGCTCGGCCCGGGTGCCGCGAAGGTGATGAGCGCGGTGACGCTGGTGCTGTTCATCTCGGCCATCAGCGCGATGACGCTCGTCGGGCCGCGCGTGTACTCGGTGATGGCGAAAGACGGCGTGCTGCCGTCGATTCTCGCGGGGTCAGAGGGCAAGGCGCCGACCGCTGCGGTGTTGCTGCAGGGCGTGTTGTCACTCGCGGTGCTCTTCACGCACGAGCTGCGAACCGTGCTCGCGAACGTCGGTGCGATTCTCGTCTTCTTCGCGGCGCTCACGGTGGCGGGGCTGTTCAAGTTGGCGCTCAAGCCGATGGAGGGGAAGCGGCCCAGCGTCGTCGGCCTCGCGTGTGCGGCGCTCTACCTCGTCGCCTCGGCGTGGATGCTCTACGTCGGCTTCACCTCGTCGGGCCTGATGCTGGTGAAGTTCGGCCACGCGAGCGATGCCGCGCAGGAGGCGCTGATGACGAAGCTGGCCGGCCTGTCGTTGCCGCTCGGCTCCGGAAGCCTGTACGCGGTGCCGTCGTTGACCATCTGGATCTCGGTCATCTTCGCCATCGGCCTCATCGCCTGGGCCGCCACACGCGCCATCAAGTCGAGGGCTTGAGCCGGTCTCGTATCGCCCGCAGCTCCAGCTCGACGGGTCTGTCCTTCGGGCGCGCAACGAACGCCTTCACGGCGATCAGATCGTCCAGCCCGACGACGCGGTGCCTGCGACCGAACATCGACATCTCGACTGCGTGCGCTGCGACTTCTGAGAACGACCCCACCGGAGGAAGTGAACCGAGCAGATCGACGACGCCGATTGTGGTCGAGAAGTAGAGGTTTCTGAACTCTGCGAGTTCCTCGGCAGGTCGCTCCACGCGAGGCTTGTTCAGCGACTGGTAGAACCGGGGCTCGTAGGGCCCGAGCGCCTTCAAGATGCGTCGACAGTTCTCGACCGTGAGCGGCGCAACGGCGTCGAAGTCTCGCGTGCTCTGGCTGCAGCCGTGCGCGATGGCTGCGAGACCACCGACGACGATGAACTCGACGTCAGCCTCGGCGAGGACCCGCAGAATCTCACTTGGCTGGAAGCTTGTCGGAGTGGTCAATCACGGGCCCTGTCGGTCGAAGCTCGTCGTGCAGTCTCAGCAACGCCTCGAGCTGCAGAATGCGCTGCTCAGGCGTGAGCGCGAGGTTCAGCTCGGTCTGCGCGACGTCGATGCCGTACTCGATGGCAGCGTCCCAGTCGGGGCCGTAGCTCGGCAGCCGCCGCAGCACGACCCGGCGATCGATCTCATCGTCCACCACGCTCATCGGCGTCGACTGTACCTCGCGCAGGAATGCAGAAACCACGTGGTCATTCGTCGAACCCATACGATTATCGGGTCGAACACATGGCGAGCCCCCAAAAGCTGGGTCGATACGAGCTGCTCGAGCAGCTGGGTGAAGGAGGCATGGGCTCGGTGTGGCTCGCCCGGCTCACTGGCACCGGAGGCTTCGAGAAGCTCTGCATCGTGAAGACCGTGCTGCCCGCCATCGCGAAAGACGAGTCGTTCGTCTCTCGGTTCCTGCACGAAGGCCGCGTGCTGACGCAGCTGCAGCACTCGAACATCGCGCAGGTGTTCGACATGGGCGACGAGGCGGGCACGCTCTACATCGCGCTCGAGTACGTCGCCGGCATCGACCTCGCCCAGTTGCATCAGCACGTGCGCGACTCGAAGCAGGCGCTGCCCGTTCCCGTCGCCATCTTCCTCATTCAGCAGGCCGCCGAAGGGCTCGGCGCCGCGCATCGAAAACTCGCGCTCGACGGCACCGCGCTCAACGTCGTGCACCGCGACGTCAGCCCGCAGAACATCATGGTGTCGTACGAGGGCGAGGTGAAGGTCATCGACTTCGGCATCGCGAAGTCAGAGGCCCGCAGCCGCGCGACCGGCGCTCCGTCGGTGATGGGCAAGCTCGGCTACATGGCGCCCGAGCAGGCGCGCGGCGAGAACGTCGATCACCGCGCTGATCAATACGCGCTCGCCATCGTGCTCTGGGAGCTGCTCGCCAACCGCCCCTTCGTACCCCGCGGCACGCTCACCGAGATGGTGGTGGCCATGGCGAACCCCGCCATCAAGCCGCTCGCGCCCCTGCGTGAAGAAGTGCCCGCCTCGCTCGAGACGGTGGTGCTCAAGGCGCTCTCGTCGAGCCCCGAGCATCGCTTCGCCACCACCGACGACTTCGCCCGCGCGCTGCTCGACGAGCTGATGAAGCTCTCGGGCATGCCGTCGAAGGTGCAAATCGGCGAGTTCGTGAAGCAGTTCTGCGCCTCGGAGTTCAAGTCGTCGCAGGCGCTGCTCACGCGCGTCTCGACGATTCGCGGCCTGCCGACCAACGTCGCCAGCGCCACCACCGACAGTGTCGACCCCACGCTCGTCAAGCCGACGGGCCAGCACACGGCAGTCGAGCGCGCGACGCCGAAACCTTCAGCACCACCTTCACCCCAGGGAGTTCCCATGACGACGGCACAACTGCACGCGGCAGCGCTTCCCCCCAGCAAGGCTCCACTCTTCATCGCCGTCGGCCTCGTGGCGGCGCTCGTGTTGCTCGCCGGTGGGTATGCGATGACGCGAACGGGCACGAGCACGAAGCCAGAGGTCGTCGTGCCACCGAAGCCGCTCGACCCGGTCGACGTCGCGAAGACGACGCCGCCCGCCGGAGACGAGAAGCCACCCGAGCCGCCGAAGAACGACCCCACGCCCGTCATCGTTCCGCCCATCGCCGACACCGTCACTGCCGCGACCGGTGACGTCGTCGACGCGAAGAAGACGGCCGAGCTCTTCGTCGACGGAGACAAGACCTACGTGCGCGCGGGCCAGGGTGACGGCCTCGTCGTCGGCAGCACGCTCGTCATCGTCGGCCCGCCGCAGAACGACGGCAAACGCCAGCAGCTCGGCACCGGCACGGTGATGGAGGTGTTCCCCAAGATGTCGCGCGTCGCGCTCGACTCCGGAGCGGCACAGGCCGAAGGCGCCCGCTTCGCTGCGCTGGGTGACGTGAAGGTCATCGCGGCGCCGCAGACTGGTGGCCCCGCGAGCGTCGAGGTGAAGAAGACCGTCGACCTCTTCACCGACGCCGACAAGACGTACGCGCGCGCTGGCAAGCCCGAAGGCCTCGTCGTCGGTCAGACGCTCGTCATCGTCAGCGGCCCGCAAGCTGATGGAAAGCGCACCAAGCTCGGCACCGGCACCGTCATGGAGGTCTTCCCCAAGATGGCCCGCCTCGCGCTCGACGCCGAAGCCTCGAAGGCCGCGGGTGACCGCTTCGTCGCCATCGGTGAAGTGAAGGAAGTCGCCGCGCCCAGCAACGCGCTCGAGGTGAAGAAAGCGGTCGAGCTCTTCGCCGACGGCTCCACGATGTACGCGCGCGCCGGCAAGCCCGAAGGCCTCGTCGCGGGGCAAGAGCTCGTCGTCGTCGGGCCGCCGCAGAACGATGGCAAGCGCCAGAAGCTCGGCACCGCCACCGTCATGGAGGTGAAGGACAAGCTCGCCCGCGTGCTGCTCGACCCCGACGCGATGAAGGCCTCGGGCGCGCGCTTTGCGGCCCTCGACGCGAGCCCCGGCGCTGGCACGGGCACGCCCGCGAAGACCGGCGGTGGAGGACCCGCGCTCGGCTCGATGACGGGCACGCTCAAGCTGCAGCAGCAGCCGATCTGGTCCGTCTACCTGACCAACACCTCGAAGTTCTCGTGGAACAACTGCACCCTCTTCGCGCCCGGCCAACGCCGCATGATGTTCCCCTCTTTGCTCGCCGGCGCCCGTCGCGAGTTCCCCGTGAACCTGTTCGTGTTCGACCCCACTGCGCCGAACCTCATCAACGAGGTGCAGGTCGGCTGCAAGGAAGGCACGTTCCGCATTCAGGCGCAGTAAGGCTGCTGGCTCTCGTCAGGAGAACGGCGCTACACAGGAGGCGTGAAGCTGATTCCCCGCACTTCATTCCTCGCGATGGTGCTCTGCCTGCCCGGGCTCGTTCATGCGCAGGTGTTGTCGTCGGCCCTCGTCGACAGCAACGGGCCTTCCGAAGGCATGGCGCGCAAGGCCCAGAAGGCGCTCGACGCGTCGCTCAAGGCGCTGTCGGGCGCGCCGGTGAAAGACTCGACGCCGTGGAGGAAGGGCGCTCCGAAGAAGTGCACCGATGACTGCCCGAAAGAGCTCGCGACCTCGCAGGGCACGCCGGGCGTCGCCGTCATCGAGCTCAAGGGCTCTGACACGCGCATCGTCTTCGACCTCTCGTTCTGGCTCGACGGTGAACGTGTGGGCTCGCGAAAAGGAGAGACGCCGCCCGAAGCGCTCGAGCCGTCGCTGAAGGCCGCGCTCGAGCAGCTGCTCCCGGGGTGGATGCGGAAGGGCTTCGGCGCGATGTCGGTGCAGGTCGAAGGCGGCTCCGTCGTGAAGGTCGACGGCCGGGTGGTGGCGACGCGCAATGGAGAGCTGGTGGCGGTGCCTGCGGGCGTGCACCAGGTCGACGTCGTCTTCCCCGATGGCAACGCGGTGCTGCAGCGCCTCGAGGTGCCCGAAGCCGGCCGCGTGCCGCTCGAGGTCGAGTCTCCCGCAGCGGTGACTGCGCGCGCGTCGACCGGGCCCACCGCCCTTCGCTACGCGAGCTACGGCATGTTCATGGCGGGCGCAGGCAGCATCGCCGCGGGCCTCATCGCAGGCGCCTTGAGCCGCGGCACCGGCATCGGCCTCACCAGCTGCGACTCGCCCGACGCGCGCGCGTGCAGCACCCTGGCCGAAGCGCAGGCCGCCAACGTGCAAGCCCGCGCGTACGCCTCGACAGGCAACGTGCTGCTCGCCGTCGGCGCCTCTCTCGCGGCCCTCGGCGTCAGCCTCTTCGTCGTCGACGTGCTCCTGCAATGAAGCGTTCGGCCGCCGTCATCGCGTTGCTCTGCGTGACGTCGTGCTTCGAGCCGACGTCGCAGCCCCGCCTGTACGCGTGCAACGCCGATGGCACCTGCCCCTCGCGCTACGTCTGCGACCACGCCTTTGGCCAGCCTGCCGTCTGCTGTCTGCCCGGCGTGCTGGCGTGCCCCACCCTGCGAAACCCCGACAACACCTGCACCGATGGCACGACCGGAGCGACGTTTCTTCGCGACCGCGACGGAGACGGCTTCGGCAACGCGAACGAGCAGGTGATTCGGTGCGCGCGGCCCGAAGGCTTTGCCGCAAAGGGTGCAAAGCCCGACTGTGACGACACGCGCGACGACGTGAAGCCGACGACGGCCGAGAGCTGCAACGGCGTCGACGACAACTGCGACGGTGTCATCGACGAGGGCCTGCCGACGCGTGAGGCCTTCGTGCGCGACGAAGACGGAGACGGCTACCCCGAGCTCGATGGTGGCGTGCTGGCCTGCGTGGCTCCGCCTGGCACGGTGCGCGCCGCAGGAGCCGTCGCCGATTGCGCGCCCTACGAAGCCTCTCGTCACCCTGACGCTGGTGAGCGCTGCAACGGCATCGACGACGACTGCGACATGAGCATCACGGCCAGCAGCTACGCCGACACGCAGCTCGTCACCGAGCCCGTGCGCTTCCCCTGCCTGGTGCCGAACGCGAAGGGCATCTGCGTCGACGGCGTGCTCACCTGCCCGACCGGCGTGCAGCCCGTCTGCACTGCGCTGCGAGCGCCCACCACCGAGTCGTGCGACGGCATCGACACCGATTGTGACGGCGCCCTCGACAACCAACCTGGCTGCGGCGGGCCCACGTCGCTCATCAACCAACCGAACCTGCGCTACGGCGGCGGCGTCGTGCCAGGGGGAACGGGGCTGTTCGACCAATGCCAGAAGGGCCGCATCAGCGCCGCGGGGACCAACGTCGGCGGCCGCCTCACCGGAACACGCAACACCGACGTGAACCTCATCTGGTGGGCCGAGGCGACGAGCGATGCCGGGTGGGACCTGTCGGCCGAGAACCTGCGCCTCGTGCTCTCGTGGGCCGCGTCGGGAACGAACCCGAGCTCGGTGCGCGGCCTGTGGGGGCTCGCGGGCACGGGCACGCTCCCCGACGGTGGGCAGCTCGATGGTGTGCACCCCGTCGTCTACCTCTGCGGCGATGGGCCGAACGACCTCGTACGCTACCGGTGGGAGCAGGCCTCGACGTCGTTCAAGATGAACGAGACCGAGTTCACCGGGCAGCTGCACCTCGACCCGACCCAGCCCGATGGTGGCTTCGTGCTCGGCCTCGGCAGCGGCTTCGACACCCGCCGCGTCCGGCGCGTCGAGGTGATGATGCGCTTCGTGGGCACGAACTACGACATCGCGATGCGCGCACCGACGGGGTTCGTGAAGTGAGCGCGCGCCTGGTGGTGGTGATGCTCGCCGTCGCCTCGAGCGCGTGCCTCGACGCGTGGAAGCTGAGCGGCCCGTACGCGTGCGCGCCCGACGGCACCTGCCTCGACGGCCTCACCTGCGACGACGGCGTGTGCTGCAAACCCGGTGGCGCACCTGCGTGCCCGACGTTGCCGGTCGAAGGCGTGTGCCCCTCGGGGGCGCCGCGCCGCTTCTATCGAGATCTCGACGGTGACGGCTTCGGCGCTGGCCAGCCCCGACTGTTCTGCGCGCTGCCCCAGCGGGAGTCGTGGGCGCCCGAGACCCTCGATGGCGGGCGCGTGACGCTCGACTGCAACGACGACGTCGATGGCGGCCTGCCGTTCAACCCGCTCGCGCCCGAGCGCTGCAACGGCCTCGACGACGACTGCGATGGGCAGATCGACGAAGGGCTGCTGCCGCAGTCGGCGTGGTACCGCGACGTCGACTCCGATGGCTTTGGCTCTGATGCGCCGGGCGACGTCGTCACCTCGTGTGGAAAGCCGCCCGGCTACGCCGCGCGCGCGGGCGACTGCAACGTGATGTCGAACGCCGTGTTTCCGGGAGCTCAGGAGAACTGCAACAACGTCGACGACAACTGCAACGGCGTCACCGATGAGCCGCCGCTGGCCGACGCCGAGAGCCCCGGAGTCGCAGGCAGCCCATCGTTGCCCGACTGCAACGGCGGCCAGGGCATCTGCTTCATCGGCAGCACCCAGTGCCGACGCGACGCGGTGACGCAGATGAACCAGCTGGTGTGTGTGCCACGCACGAGGCCAGCTCCCGAGACCTGCGACAACGTCGACAACGACTGCAACGGAGCCGTCGACGATCCACCCGGCTGTGGCGGCCCGACGAGCTTCATCAACACGCCCCGCGTGCAGTACGGCGCCTTTCGCGCGCCCATCGCGTCGACCGCGCAGCCGAGCAAGCTGCCGCAGCGGTGCCTGAAAGGGCTGCCGAGCTATGACGCGCAGAGCTGGTTCAACCCGGCGTGGGTGGGCGCGCAGGCCGAGACGTCGACGATGGTGCCGCTGCGCCACACGTGGTTCGCCGAGGCCGAGCCGGGCACGCTGTGGGACTTGTCGCGGCGCACCGCAGTGAGCGTCGTGCTCCAGGACCGGACGGACCTCGGCTCGAACCTGTTCTCGACGGCGCACTTCCCTGGGCCAGTCGTCACGCTCTGCGGCGCGCTCGACACCGAGTACCTGCGCTTGACGCCCGCGACGAACCAGCTGGCTCAAGGTGGCAGCATTCGCGCGAGCCTCGCGTTCGATGGGTCGACGGCTGGCTGGAGCAAGGAGCAGTCGCCCGGCTTCAACCTCGCGCGCGTGAAGCGCATCGAGCTGACGGTGGGCCCGGTGCCGGTCGCCGGTGGTGGCATCTTCGACGTGAAGACGATGACGATTCTCGTCTCGCCCGACGCCGGCATCGTTCGCTGAATCACCGCACTCCTGCTTCACTTGTCGGCATGCGCTTCGTCTGTCTGTTCACGCTCGCCGCGACCACCGCCCTCGCCCTTCCGCCCGAACGATTGACCGCGGCGGAGCTGCCCCGAGGCGCCATCACGCTCGACGGAGCGCCGGTCTTCCTGAAGGTGAAGCGCACCGACAAGAAGGTGGTCTCCTTCGCGCCTGCCACCGAGAAGTCCGCGAACCTCATCGTGCGCTTCGAGAAGCATGACGACGAGGCGACGCTGATCGCGTTCCAGAGCAAGCTCGAGGTCGACCTCAAGCTCGACCTCTACCTCTCGAAGGACCGTCAGCGGTTCGTCTACACCTCGAGCTGCCCGCTCGCCGCCGGGAAAGGCCTGTTCGAGAACTGGCCCTACGCCGTCCCGTTCGTCGTCATCTCCGCCATCAGGGTCTCTCCACCGAACGCGCGCACCTGCGAGTGACGGTCACTCGTTCGCGGCCGCACGAACGCGCGGGTCGACGTCCTTCTCCACGCGCTGCCGCAGCCGCTTCGCCTGGTCGCCGCGCGGCAGCTCCTTGAGCCCCTCGGCGACACCGAGCCTCGCGAACCAGTCGGGGTCGTCGAGCAACACCTCGAGCGCGTCGAAGTCTCCCAGCCTCGCGAGCGCCACCGCCGTGATGCGCTTGAGCCAGCCGTGGTTGAGCTCCCCAGGCCGGGCGAGCGCGGCGCGCAGCAACGCTTCGGAGCCCTGCACACGCAGCAGCCCGATCGTCTCGAGCGCCGCCCAGCGCAGCGACTCGTTCCCTTCGAGCGTCGACCAGACCTCGGCGATGGGGAGCACCGAACGATCACCGAGCTCGCCGAGCACCCGCAGCATGACGGTGTGCCGAGCCTCACGCGTCGAGACGTCGAGCCTCGCGCGAAGAAACGGCACCGCCCGAGCGCCCACCGCGAGCAGACCCGCCTTCGCCGCTGTGCGCAGCCTGAAGACCTCGTCACCCACGTCACCTGCGTCATCGGTGAGGTCGACCCCGTCAGCGAACTCGAGCACGCCGTACAGCGCCGCGATCGGCGCTTCTCCCGGCAGCGCCGCGATGCGCTGGGCTGCAGCGATGGCCCCCGACGTGTTCTCGAAGCCGGCCTCGCGGCGAAGCGCTTCGAGCAGCTGCTGGAGCATGTGCGCGAGTCTGGAGGCGAGGCCGACGCACGGCAATCGGCGCTTGTTTCACGCCGCCGATTCTCCATGCTCCGTGTTCATGCGAACGCTCCTCGTGGTCTCGTCCCTCCTGGTGGTCGGCTGCGCCTCTTCACGTTCGTCGACGCGCTTCACCTCGGCAGACGAGCTCAAGAAGGTGATGAGCCAGCCGAAACCCGCGAAGGTGTTCACCGACACGTCCGTGAACGTCGACAGCTGGGAGCTCGTGGGCCCGCTCCCCGACACGTACGCCGACGCGCCGCACGAGACGCAGTCGGCGTTCGCGAAGACCCTGATCGACTCCGCAGCGGCGAAGGGCTTTCGAGCCTCGGAGCCGCTGGCCTGCGTCGCGCGCCAGACGGCGAAGTTCCTCGCGGCGAAGGGCGGCCCGCCGACACGCAACCTGCGTGACTACTTCGAGGCGCGCTGTGGCGTGGCGGCGCCGTCGGTCTCGACGCGCTGGCTGACCGGAACGGTGCCGGCCGACCTCGCCGACGACAAGCTCGCCACGCAGTGGGCGGCAGACGTGAAGAAGATCACCGACGAAGTGCCCGCGGGCGAACGCGCTGGCATCGCCTTGGTGCGCGAAGGCGAGAAGGTGGTCATCGCGCTCGCGCACGTGCGTGACGACACGACCATCGAGCCGGTGTCCATGATCCCCTCCGACGACGGCTTCGTCTGGGTGCGCGGCGTGAGCGCGAGCGGGCCGACAGCGTCTTCGGCGCCGCGAACCAGGGCCGCACCGGCAGCGCCGAGTGCGTCGACACGCAGCAGCGCGCAGCCCCGGCCTTCGAACTGAAGTGCCCGGTCGCGAAGGACGACGAGAGCGCGTGGATCTCGATCTCGGCGCACGAACGCGGCCGCGTGCTCGGCTTCGAGGTGGTGCGCCTGCTCGCCCGCCCGTCGAAGGCCGCCGCGAACGTGTGGAAGGCGCCGACGCTCGTGACGAAGCTGCCCGGCGCGACGGCGAACGACTTCGTCAGCCAGCTCAACGCCGTGCGCTCCCAGCTGGGAGCCCGCGCGGTGACCTTGTCCGACGGGCAGGCGACGGACCATCACGAGCTGGCGCCCTTCTACTTCGAGGCGATGATCAAGAACGACGAGAGCATCGAAGACCGCATCGCGCTCGGCGTGATGGCGGGCTGGCGCGTCGAACAGGAGATCATGAACGGCACCTTCGCGGCCTCCATCATCGAAGGCACGACGGCCTCCGAGCTGCTCGCGTCGATGCTCGATTCTCCGGGCTACCGCAAGAACCTGCTCTCACCGCGCATCGGCGTCGTTGCGGTGGGCCTCTACGCCGAAGAGGGCGCGCTCGGCGGCCTCGTCTCGACCTACGAGCCGGTGCAGGCGCCCGTGTGGCCCGACACGTCGAACAAGGTGCTCACCGCGCTCAACGGTCAGCGGCAGCGCAACGGCAAGAAGCCCGTGCAGTGGGTGCTGCTGCCCGCCTCGTCCGAGCCGACCTATGCCGAGGCGGTAGCGAAGCGCGAGTGCGACTCCGAAGAGGCGCTGCAGCGCTTCATGTCGGCGGCGACGAACGTGACGAAGCGGCCGGTGCGCGGCTGGCGAATTCCCGTGCTCGACCTCGACGACGTGACGTGGCCCGAAGAGGTGCTCTCGAAGGAGAACCTCGAGGTGATGTTCGTCGTCACCACCGAGCGCAACGAGAAGGACGCGTGGGGGCAGTACATGCTGCTCATGATCATTCTCGAGGGTGCCTCGCAGCCGCAGACCTGAGTCACCGCGCCGAGAGCAGCCCCGTCGCCTTCGGCAGCACCACCGACTCGCCGATCGCCGGCAGCGTGAACGGCATCGCGCGCTCGCCTTCCCAGCGAATGAAGGTCAGCGCGTTCGTCTCGGGCACCTCGTCGAAGGTGACCCGCAGCCTGTTCGGCAGCCCCGCGTCGAGGCTGGTCACCTCGACCTGAGCGCCGTTCACCTTCACGCGGTGCCCCAGCGGCACGGGAACGTCGCTCGACCGCAGCAGCTGCTCGAAGACCGACTCCAGCATGCGCCCGTCGATGACCTCGAGCTCGAACTCGTTCGAGGCGGTGCGAGTCAGACGATGCGCGTAGCCAGCGAACGAGAGCGTCACCCACGACTTCGGCGGCACGCGGCCCTGCACGGCGCGGAACATCGCCGGGTAGAGCACCGCGGCCGGGTCAGGCGCGACGAAGGCGAACACGCGACCCGACAGCGCCTCGTCCGACAGCCCCGTCTCCATCGCCTCGCGGTGCTGCAGATCGGCGCCGAGCCAGTAGATGGCGGCGTTCACCGGCCAGACGATGGCGCACGACACCACTGCGGGCACGATGAAGGCGCGCGCTGCCCAACGAACGGAGCGCGACGGCGCGCTCCAACCGCGAAGCAGCAGCACGGCGACGATTGCCGAGCCTCCAACCGACGGCATCAGCAACAGACGGTTCAGCGGAAACGTCGCGAGCACGGGCACCACCGACGACGCGCTGCCGAGGCCGAGCCACTTCAACCCGCGCCGTTCATCGTCGTCGAGCCCGCGCCAGAGCGACCGAAAGAGCAGCCCCAACACGACGAGGGTGAAAACGCCGGCCGCCACCAGCAACGGGCGGAACGCGGCCTTGATGAGCCAGAGATCGGCGGTGGCTCCGATGAACTGCGCACCAGTCAATGCCAGGGCCTTCGCTGGGGCGCGCAGCAGGAACGCGACCGGCTCACGAATCGGGTCGTTGTAGATCTCCGAGCCGCCCGCGCCCGAGCCGCTCCATTTGTAGAAGGCGAGGTACGCGACGCCGAGCAGCAGCATCGGCACCAGCGCGCGCAGCCGTCTGCCCACCACGACCTCCCACGCGCCGAGGTAGGCGAGCGCACCGACGGCCGGCTCCCCTGCAGCGAGCCCCAGCGCCGCGCAGAGCAACGACACAGGCAGCGCCCAGCGAATGCCGTCGACGCGCCAACGAACGTGCGCCAGCACCGCGAGCAACCCGAACACCGTGGCGATGAGCGCGTTGCGGTTGGCCACCCAGCCCACCGCGACCGTATGCGCGTCGTCGATGGCGAACAGCACGAGCCCCAGCGACGCGACCGCCGAGGCAGCACCGAACGCGCGCCGCAGGAGCGCGCCGACGATGAGAATGAGCGCGGCGTACCAGGCGATGGAGTGCAGGTGCATGAGCACCGCGCTTCGCCCCACGAAAGCGTGCTCGACGTTCGCCACCAGCGCCGTCAGCGGCCGCACGAAGACGAACTTCAGCGTTGGCAACGTCCACCAGGGGAAGGGCCCGTTCTCGATGAGCGGCGTCGTGTGTTCCGGTACGCCGTCGGCGAACGAGAAGAGATGCCAGCGATCGCCCGTCGCGAACCCCGGCAGCTCGTCGAGCAGCGCGAGGTGCAGGTAGTCGTCCATGAAGAAGCCGGTCGCGCAGAACGGCAAGGCGAGCACGACCCCCAGCACGACCGCCGTTCGGGTCGCCGCAGGCCCGAAGACCAGCTGTCTCCAGCCGGTCAGCGTCTGCATCGGTCAGCTCTTCGGCAGCGCGGCGACCTGCGCGAGGAACTCGGCGCCCCGCTTCGGGTCGCTCATGTAGATCCACGCGGCCATCCCCTGCAGGTGATCGTGCGACTCACCCTCGCGGTACGGCTTCCCCTTCTTGCGGTTGTGAATCGCCGCGCGCAGGCGCCGCACGACGTCACGGGCCACGCGCGCCGTCGGCACCTGAGGACCCGCGGCGTTGATGGTGAGGCCCGTCACACGCTGGGCCGCACCACGTCGGAGCACCTGGGTCTTCTTCGCGTGCAGCGTGAAGCCCTCGCTCTTCAAGATGTCCTTCGTCTTCTCGACGAGAATGCCGAGCGCGAGGCGCTTTCGCTCGGGCGTCTTCTTGAACGAGAACGTCAGGTCGTCGGCGTAGCGCGTGTACGTGCAGCCCAGCGCACGAGACAGCGCCGAGAGCCGTTGATCGAGCCGCAGGCAGAGCGCGTTGGTGATGGCCGGAGACGTCGGAGCGCCTTGGGGCAACGCGCGCGGCCCCGTCGCGACGTGCAGGGTCTGCTCGCGGAACTCGACGAGCTGCCGCGGCGCCTCGGTGGTGAGCAGCGCGAGCAGCGTCGCCACCGGCTCGCTCACGCCCGACTTGCGCAACAGGCCCTTCACCCGCTTCCACGTCACGGTCGGGAAGAAGTCCTTGATGTCGAGCTTCACCACGACGTCGGCGCCCACGTGCGCGAGCGCGTTGGTGAGCACGCTGCGCGCGGGCAGAAAGCCGTGCGCCGCCGAATGCACCGGCAGCTTCTCGAAGTAGTTCTCGAGCGCCCACCGCTGCAGCGCCTTCAGCTTCGGCATCGGCGCGGTGATGGTGCGCTCTCCGCCGGTGCGCTTGGGCACCTTCCACGAGTGGTAGTGCGTGCCCGAGTCGACCTCTCGGTGAAACGTGAGCCACCGCAGCTCGGACAACGACAGGTCCATCGCGGCGGCGAGCTCGTTGGCCGTCTCCCAGGGCGGCAGCCCGTTCTGCTCGGCCTTCTGCGCGCGGTCCTTGCGGTCGAAGTCGTCGCCGCCCTTGAGCTCGTCCCAATGAAGCGTGTTGCCGAGGAAGCCGATGGTGCCGAAGCGCCGCGCCTCGTTCGCCAGCGCGCGCAGCTTCTTCCGCTCGGCGCGCTCTGCCGTCTTCTTCTCTTTGAACGTCTTCTTCTCGTCGTCGTTCGCGGGCGCGGCGGCGTCGGGGTTGTGCCCGGCCTCGATCAACTTCGCGCGCACCCAGCCGTCGACGCCGCCCTTGCTCTCGATCTCGAGCCACCGCGCTTCCGCGGCCGTGCGCTGCTTCTCACGCTCGGCGACCTCGGCCTCGGTGAGCTTCACGCGGGTCGGCGCGCGCGTCGTCAACACGGGCGGCGCTGCCGAGACGTGGTCGTCGATTCGGTTGGTCACGAGTGCCCTCCTGCACGACTCGCCTTCGACCAGCTGCTGTCACGTCAGTGAGTGGGGTGCCGAAAGCACCACCTTCTCTCCTGGGGCTCGGTAGCCTCACCGGCTCTCCCGGCAGAGGGGCCTCCTCCGCGTGGGAGAAACTGC
>JAEUJR010001134.1 GCA_016793585.1 Archangium sp. | reverse complement strand
GCCTCAACACCTGTCCGGGCGCCGCTCAGGGAAGCCCACCGCGAATGAGCGACCTGCATACCGACGTCGCCTCCTGCACCGCTGACTGCAACGAGCGCGCGAAGCACTGCCGGTGACACTTCGTGCGGCGGGCGTGCGCTGAGGTGACTATCTCGGGCCTCATGCTTCGGTTCCTGAGTCTCGGCGCGCTGCTGCTCGTCGCCTGCGTTCCCGATCACGCCGTGCTGGGCCGCGCGTACGAGGTGCGCGTTCCTTCGGGCTACGACGGAAAGACGCCGCTCCCGCTCATCGTCATGCTGCACGGCTACGGCGTCACCGGCCGCGGGCAGGACATTCTCTTTCCCGTCTCGGGGCAGATCGACGCGAAGCAGTTCCTCTACGCGCTGCCCAACGGCACCGTCGATCGGCTCGGCAAGCGCTTCTGGGACGCGACCGGGGCGTGCTGCAACTTCGAGCAACTGCCGGTCGACGACGTGGCCTTCTTTCGTGCGCTCGTCGAAGACGTGAAGGCGCGCTACCCGGTGAAGCCCGGAGCCGTCTTCCTCGTCGGCCACAGCAACGGTGCGTTCATGTCGCTGCGGCTGGCGTGTGATGCGAGCGACGTCGTGGCGGGCGTGGTGGCGGTCTCGGGCTCGACGTTCGAGGCGCCGCTGCGCTGTGGGGTTGGCCAGCCCGTGCCGATTCTGCTGGCGCACGGCGATCAGGACACCTCGGTGCCCATCGAAGGCGTGCCCGGCCTGTACCCTTCGGCGCGTGAGACCGGCGCCCGGTTCGGAGCCCGCAACGGCTGCACCGGAACGTGGAAGGAAGGCGAGCGGCTCGATCTGCTCGGCAAACCAGAGCCCGAGACGCAGCAGTCGATCATCGACGGCTGCGCGCCACGAAGCGCGGTCGAGCTGTGGACACATGAAGGCACCGGGCACCTGCCGCTCTACGACACGCGGTGGACCTCGAAGATCGTCGACTGGCTGCTGGAGCGTGCGCGATGAGAACGCTCGGGCTGCTCTGCGTGCTGACTGGGTGCGCAACCGTGGTGCCGATGCAGACCGCGTCGGTCGTCGATCAAGGCCGCTTCCGCGTCGGGGGTCAGCTCTCGGCGTCGGCGTTCTGTGGCGATCCCTCACAGGGGCCCCTGCTCGGCCTCACGCGCTGCACCGACTACCCCGACGGCATTCCGCTGCCCGAGCTGCGGCTGAGCGGCCGCTATGGCCTCGGCTCGCGCTTCGACGTCGGGGTCTCGGCGCAGGCGTTGGGGCAGGTGCTGGCACCCGAGCGCGCTTTTCAGTTCGGCCTCGGCGCTGACGTGAAGGGTGAGATGGTGCGCGCGAAGACGGGCGCGGTGACGCACGTGGTGTCGACGGGGCTGCTCGGTGGCGCTGCGCTCTCGGGCCGCTTCGGGCTTCCGCTCTGGGCGCACGTCGAATGGGGCGTGCCGCTCTTCTACGGCCTGCAGCTCGAGCGCTGGGAGTTCGTCGTCGGCGCCTCGTTGTCCGAGCGCCGCGGCTTCTCGAGGTTGGGGTTGAGCCAGGTGCTGCCGCCAACGAGCGTCGTTCACGCCGGCTTCACCCTCGGCGCGTTCCGTCGTGCGCCAGCGTCGTGGGGCCTGCAGGTGGGCTACCTCACCGACCCTGCCCGCTTTTCGAATGGAACGATTCAGCTGCAGTTCGGCTGGTTCTTCGACCTGGGCTAGACGGGAGCAGTGAAAAAGCTCCTCACCCTCGGCGTCATCGGCCTCGTCCTCGCGTTCCTGTTCCGGTGCACGCCTCACTTCTCGGTGCTGCGGCTTCAGCAGGCCATCGAGCAGGGCGATCTGCCGGTGGTGATGCAGTACGCCGATCTCTCGCGCTTCGCCGAGCTGCCCGTCGACCTCAGCGTGGCCATGGCCGCCGCCGGCATGAAAGACGCTGCGGGCTCGCTGGGTGAGTCGCTGGCGAACCTGCTCGGCGGTGCGGTGGGCTCGACGGTGAAGCAGGTCGGCGGCCAGCTCGCGGCCCAGGAGCTGCGCACCCGCATCGAGAACCGTGACGTGGTGAGCCTGCTCGGCGGCTTCAAGCCCAACACCGGCTTCGGCTGGTTCGGCGGCATTCAGCTGCTCGAAGGCGACGCGGCGATTCTCACCGTCGTCGGCACGTGCAACTCGCGTGAGAAGAAGAGCGAACGCGTCGAGACGCGCATGGGCATCAGCCTCGTGAAGGTGAAGGGCCCGTGGCTGGGCTTCCCCTGGGACTGGCGCGCATCGGGCGTCGAGGCGAACTCGATGAAGCAGCTCATTCGCGAGTGCACCTTCAGCTTCTGACGGCCGCGAGCCCTACGGCTGGGACTTCGACAGCCGAATGAGGCCGCGAATCAGGCGCCCGAGGCCGACGCCGATGAAGCCAGTGGCAATGAGGTAGCGACCTCCGCCGCTGCCCGACGAGGCGACCGCGTACGACGCCACCGAGACGCCGAGGCCCACCAGCAGCATGACCGCGCCGATGCCGAAGTCTGCAGCGGGGCTCGGCGGCGGCGCCTCTTCGGCCGCGGGCCGGGGCGCTGCCGCTTCGGAGCTCGAACTCATGATCTGCGCCCTCGCCGCCAGGACGAGCGCCACCATCGCGCTGATGCCGACCAGGCTCATCACCCCCAGCACCCACGGGTACCAGGTCATCAGGCCCTCGCCGCCGACCCTCGAGATGATGAAGGGCAGCCCCATCGAGAACACGGTTCGCAGCACGCCGATGCCACCCAGGACGAGCCCGACCATCAGCGCCCACGGGTGCTTCGGCCCACAGAGCTGAACGAAGAAGACGGCGAAGACGATTCGCTCAGCCAACCCGAACAGGTTCGAGGGCACCGAGAACAGCGACCACAGCCAGTGTTTGTCGGCCGCGAACGTTCGCGCGAGCGTGAAGCCGAGGCTCAAGAGCGAGCTCACCGCGATCAGCCCGACGAGCGCCCACGCGAGGCCGGGTCGGTCGATCGCCGTCCCAATGAAGATGACGCCGACCGCCAGCACGACCGCCGCGCCCAACCACAGCAGCTCGAAGCCAGCCTGGATCGCCTCGACACGGCCCATCGAGAAGACCCGATAGACGAGCATGTTCGACACCAGCAGCACGGCCGACGCGATCGCGTAGCCGGCTGCCAGGTTCACACCACGAAGGGCCACGGGCTGGTTGGTGATGGTCACCGGTCGATGACCCCACGCCCGCGGCCCACGTGCAACTCCCGTTCGCTACTTGAACGGCGCGGGGTCGAGCATCGACCGTTTGCCGGTCTTGTCCTTGAAGGCCTCGGCGTCGGCCATGGGCTCCTTCTTGGCGGCGATCTGCGGCCACTGCCCGGCGTACTGCGCGTTGAGCGCGGTGTACTCGGCCCACTCCGAAGGCAACGAGCCCTCGGGGAAGATGGCCTTCGTCGGGCACACGGGCTCGCACGCGCCGCAGTCGATGCATTCGGTCGGGTGAATGACGAGGAAGTTGGCGCCCTCGTAGAAACAGTTCACCGGACAGACCTCGACACAGTCGGTGTACTTGCACTTGATGCACGGCTCAGCGACGACGTACGGCATGTGATGCCTCCTGGGGGTGACGACGGTGGTGAATCACTCGCTGTCGGGGCCGACCGCGATGATGTCGTCGCGAAGCACGTCGGGTGACAGACAGGTCTTCTCTTCATCGGCCATGTCGGCGAGCAGCTCGGTGGCGAACGCGCGCACCTCAGTCGCCCACTTCGCGGGGTCGTTCACCGCATCCATCTGCGCGAGCCGCGTGACCTGCTTGCGTTGCACGGTGTGCTCCTCGTCCATCGAGGCGACGCGCGCCGGCCCCCACGCGTCGACCGTTTGCAGCACGGGGCGAAGAATGCGCTCCTCGTGCTCGATGTGCCGAACGAAGGTCTCGAGCAGCGTCTGGAGCGCCTGGTGCGTCTCCTTGATCGCGCCGACGTCTCCAGAGGCGACGAGCTCGAGCTTCGACTCGATGCCTCGCATGCCGATGCGCAGGCCTTCGTGCTCGACGAGGATGATGCGGCGAATCTTGCTGTGCTCCAGGCTCATGACGGCCTCCTCAGTGCCTCTGCATGAACGCGCTCGCGGCGCGGTTCGCTTCGTCGACCAGCGGCTTCGGCCACAGCCCAAGCCCCACGACCGCCACCAGACACACCGCGATCGACAGCTTGAGCGCGAGGCCGGCGCGAATCGGCTCCTGGGCCGTGCCGTCGGCCATGAACGTCGAGCGCGCGACGCTCAGGTAATAGAAGAGGCCGAAGACCGCGACGACGAGGCCCAGCACGACGAGCCCGCCGAGGCCCGCGCGCCACGCCGCCATGAAGACGAACAGCTTCGCCCAGAAGCCGACGACGAAGGGAATGCCGGCGAGCGAGAGCAGGAAGACGAGCAGCGACGCGCCGAGCCACGGCGAGCGCCGTGACAGGCCCGCCAGCTTCGCCGTCTCATGCCCACCGCTGCTCTGCGCCGCCGCGTGCACCACGAGGAACGCGCCGAGGTTCGTGAAGACGTAGGTGGCGATGAAGAAGAGCGCCATCGCGACGCCCTCTTGCGAGCCCGCACCGAGCGCGACCAGCACGTAGCCGATCTGCGCGACGCCCGAGAAGCCGAGCAGACGTCGAACGTCGGTCTGCGGCAGCGCGAAGATGTTGCCCACCACCATGCTGGCCGCGGCGATGACGGCGATGGCCGGCGCCCAGAACGTTTGCTGCGAGCCCCAGCCCGACAGCGTCACCACCGTCAGCGCCGCGAGCCCGCCCGCCTTCGGAGCGACGGAGAGGAACGCGACGAACGGCGTCGGCGCGCCCTGGTACGTGTCGGGCACCCACATGTGGAATGGCACCGCGCCCAGCTTGAAGCCCATGCCGGCGATCACCATCATCATGCCGACGTGGGTGAGCACCGTGGCCTGCGCGGGCAGCGCCGAGAGCGCGGTCGAGCCCGTCTCACCGATCACCAGCGCGAGCCCGAAGAGCGTGAAGGCCGAGCTCGCGGCGCCGGTGACGAACAGCTTCATGCCGGCCTCGGGGCCCAGCTTCGGCTCGTCGGCGGGTCCATCGGTCTTCGCCCATGCGGCGAGCACGTAGAGGGGAATGCCCATCAACTCGAAGGCGACCAGCAGCAGCACCCAGTCACGCGCGCCCGGCACCACCATCATGCCGGTGAGGCTGAACAGCATGAGCGCGTAGTACTCAGCTTGACGTCGCGGCGTTCGCTCCGAGAGCCAGTCGAGACTGCCCAGCACTGCGAGAATTCCTGCGACGAGGAAGACGCGCTTGAAGAAGAGCACCCACGCGCCGGCCACGTAGACGCCGTGCGGCACCGCGCCAGCGGGGTCGAAGAAGAAGCTCGCGACGAGCACACCGCCGAGCAGCGCGGCCGTGAGCCAGCCCAGCATGCGGCCCGAGATGCCGCCCATGGCGTCGAGCGCGAGAATGAGAATCGCCGCGCCGGCCACCGCGAAGTCGAGCGAGAAGACCTGCAGCCAGGCGTTCATGGCGACACCACCTGCGCGAGCGCGACGACGGCGGGAAGGCGGCCGAGGTAGCCCTGCGACGCGACGTCGATGAAGTCGAGCAGCACCCGCGGCCAGAAGCCGAAGACGACGAGCAGCGTCCCCAGCACGAGCGGCGCGGCCCACTCGGTGCGACGAACGTCTTCGAGGTGCGCGAACTCACCTTGCGGCGGCGGGCCCCAGAAGATCGCCTTGCACGCGCGCAGCACGTACACGGCCGTGACGAACGCTCCGAGCACGCCCGGAACCGCCCACCACCAGTTGGAACCCTTCGCCGCGCCAGCGAAGACC
>JAEUJR010000073.1 GCA_016793585.1 Archangium sp. | reverse complement strand
AGCCGCTGGTTGGTCAGAACGATCGGATCCTTCGGGCGGGTTCAGTTCATCGCCAATGACGAACTCGAGCGCGGGCTCGTCGCGGCGCACGGGGCTGCCATGATTGACGAACTCGACTTGATCCAGAACGGGCCCGGCGAGGGCGTCCATTGGCGCCAGCGAGCCCAGGACCTCATCGACAACTCGACGCTCGTCGTGTTCGATCTGTCTGTCTACTCCCCGGGTGTGGTCTGGGAGGTGGCGCACGTCGAAAAGACCATCGGGTTCGAGATGTGTCTGGTGCTCTTCGAGCATGGAAGCGGCCCTGCGTTCGAGCGCTACCTCCAGGAGTTCCCCGCACTGAAGGGATCCATCGCTGAGAGAACCACGCCCGTCGTGGAGCTCGGCAGGGGATGGTTCGGGCGGTTGCGCTTGACGATGGCGCTCTTCGACTGGACGCGGCGCCTTCAGGGCATCGCCTGACGCGCCACATGAATGCTGTCCCGGCAGCCCACCCACTGGGCTGCCGGGCGATGTGCTTCACAGCTCGACGTAGCCGCGCACGGGACCCATGGGCGTCGGCACGTGACAGATGGAGCCGACCGGCGCGGGAATCACCATGAACGTCCAGCCGTACGGCGTCACGCACTTCGTTCCGTACACGACGTACTGGGCGAAGGCAGACGAGGCAGCCAACGCTCCCACAGCAGCAACAACGGCGAAGAGCTTGTTCACGGCAGTTCCTTTCGTTGGGATCGTCTCGATTCGACGACGGGTAATCACCATCGCAACTGCCGTACCCGAATCTCGCCTCGACGAATCGGCCACTTACCGAGCCCGTGAGCGCGCTGACCATCACCGCGATGGTCAGTGCACAGCGAAGCGCCACGCTTGACCACGGTCTCTGCTTCAAGGAACGCCTCTCCGCGTAGGCACCGTGAGGGCGCGTCACCACCCCGGCAGCCCTGTCAGTGCTCATCACTGACCATCGTGTTCTCGTCGCCGGCGCTGCAACTGCGCACATTCTGACTGAGGCGTCTTGGCGCGGCCCCTGCTCAACGAGGCCTCATGACCCTCACCCCACCCACACAGGTCTACGCCCTCGGGAGTTCGGTTCAGCGCCATCGCGAGGCCGAGCCCAATCGCGGGACCCGCGTGTCGCGGCACCGGGAGTTTCGTCGGTCCACTCGCGACGGGACGACCCTGCTCGAATTCCACCGACCCGTGCTCGAGGACTTCGCGGCGCGCCACTCAGCGCCTGGCTACCTGGTGGCGGTGGCTGACGACGATGCGCTGCTCGGGGTCACCTGGGTGCGAGCGAGCCCTCGTCCGTGTGTCATCACCATCGGACGGCACACATCGTGCGGCATCTCATTGCCGAGCGCCGACGACACCCCGCTCCGCAAGCTCGTCATTCTCGTGCGGCAGACGGAGGGAATGCCGCGCGCGCGGGTCTTTGACATCGACCGTCTTCGCGAGGCGGACGCCACGTCCGCGAGCCATGTGGTCGCCGACACTCACATCATCTCGGCCGGCGATCACTTCGTCATCGTGGCCCGCACGAAGCACGGGCACCTCGTGGAGCCTTGCAGTACGGCTCCTCTTGCGAAGGCGTCTGCCCTGCCCTCGCCGAGCGAGCTGCACTTTCCCAGCGGCGCACGGCTTTCCATTCCCGCCTCGCGGCTGCAGTCGGGCTTGCTGCTGGGACGCTACGGGTCCTGTTTCGCCCACGAGCACTTCGACGACGAATCGACGTCACGGATCCACGCGCTGCTCGTCGAAGATGCCGGTGACATCCTGCTTCTCGATGCCGGAAGTACGAACGGACTGGTCGTCAATGGTGAGCAGTGTGGAGCACGGGCGCTCGCCGCAGGTGACTGGGTGCGACTGGGCCACCCTGCATTCGAGTGGGTCGTGGAGCCCGGACACGCGGTTGCGTCAACCTCTCTCTTCCCAACCGGGGTGGAAGAGGCGCTCGCGCAAACGCATCAGCCAGGCGGCCACGCAGTGTTGGCGGACTGGCTGCTGGAGCGCGGCTCTCCCTGGGGCGATTGGATCGCGGCCGAGCTGAACGAGGACGAGGCGCGCGCCACCGATCTGAGGGACGCCATCGAGTCTCGCCTTCTTGGACCAATGGCCGTCCTTCAAGAACGGCGCTGGGACCGCGGAGTCCTGGTCGAGGCGACACTCGCGGGGGCTGAACCGCTGCGTGACGAACGTGCGCTGCGCTGGCCGTTGTGGGCAGGCGTGCAGAGCCTCGATGTTTCGTCCGAGCGTGAAGCGGATCACGACCGACTGCTGAAGGCGGGTGTCCTTCGCTCTCGCTCCCAGGAGACGGCACGATGACTCAGCGCATTCGCTCGACGCTGGTCATCGTCAGTCTGCTCATCGGGTCTTCAGGCAGCACTGCACAGCCGCGGACATGCGCTGAGGCCGCGAAGGCGCTCGACGCGGCACTCGCCCACCATGTGACCGTGAACGAATTCGGCCCGCAGCAGGCGAACCGGGCAACCGAACTCGCACTCGAACTCTTTCGGGAGGACATGGGCTCGCTCGTCGAGGCCGACGACCTCGACGTGGCGAAGCGCATGCTTGAACGGCAGTCGGCAGAGGACCGCGCTTCGCGCTGGGCGATCGGCGAGTGCGACGAGTTTCATGAACTGGCACGCCTGCGTGGCCAGGTGATCCAACGCATCGACAGGCAACTCGATGACGCCTTCGCGTCCGCATCGGACGCTGGCGTGCAGCCTCCCCAGACCGCACTCGCAGCGAAGGCACAGGAATTGGTCGGCCAGTTCATTCAGCATCAGGAGCAGTTCGCTCCCCATGAGGTCGCCATGCAATTCACGCGAGAGATCATGTCTCGTCAGAGGATTGCGCTCGCAGAGAGCAACCGTGACTGGGCGGCAATTGCGATGGCCCGCGCAACCGTTGGCGCACTCGATCGTCGCACGCGATTCCTTCTTCCTCGAGAGCAGAGGCGCCTTAAGGAGCTCGTCGGAGGACAGGTCGGCCTCTTCGGCATCAGGTTCGCCCGGGACGGACTGACGCCCTGGGGCCACCTCCTTGCAAAGCCCCCCGCCGGAACACCTGGGGCGCAACCGGGCAACCTCGAAGAGGGACTGGTGTTGCTGGCGATCGACGGAGAGTCGACCGTTGGCAAGCCTCCGCGCGAACTGAGCGATGGGCTCGGCCAGTTGGGCTCACGTGTCGAACTGGAGGTCGCGCGAATCAAGAACCGCGCTCTCGTTAACCAGCGGACCGTGGTGCTGGAGCGGGGTCTCGTCGTCGACGAGGAACACCGCCTGGTCGTCGAACAAGAGGTCTTCGCTGGCGTTCGAGTCGGTACGGTCAAGCTCCCGGGCTTCTTCGCCGGCGCCTCCGAGCTGCTGGGGAGGGAGCTCGAGCTCTTCGCAGAGACGGGCGTGACCGTCGTGGTGCTCGACCTCCGGGGAAACCCGGGCGGCCTCGTACAAGAGGCACTGAACGTCCTCGACGTCCTGTGCCCGGACTCCAGCTTCGTCGACTTTCAGCATTCGAAAGGTGTGAAGCGGGGCTGGAGTGGGGGCCTTCCGCAGGCGTGGTCGGGAGCGTTGGTCGTTGCCGTTGATGGAGAGACGGCCAGCGCTGCCGAGATCGTCGCGGGGACCCTGCAGGCCAAAGGCCGCGCACTCGTCGCAGGCAACCGAACGTGGGGAAAAGGGAGTGTCCAGTCTGGTACCAGTCGAGGGTTGCCATGGGGTGAGGTGCTCGTCACCAAGAGCAGGTACTTTCTGGAAAACGGTCGGTCGCCGCAGTGCGTGGGCATCGAGCCCGACGTCGTCTTGCCGGCTGCGGTGACTCCCACGGAGCGTGAGTGCACCGCGCCAGACGCTCTGCCCGAGCCGTTGCCTCTCGAAGAATCGCAATCACACGCGCCGCCATGGCGAAAGACCGAAGTGGACGCAGCGCACGGCTTGCTGGGGGTGGCCGCTTCGTACGCAACGCAGACGGAGTCGGCGCCGTGAATCGCCCCGAGATTAGGAGACGTCGGTGACCAACGCGACGTAGGCGAAACCCACCCACGTCGCGACGGAGGTGATGTCCGCGACCCAGAGCTGGTTCGGCCGCGGCCCTGAGGTCTCGGTGGACCAGGTCGGGCGGACGCAGCGCCGCCTCGTCGGCGACAGTGGTCACCTTGAACGCCCGCCCTCGCGTCACGCCGCGGAGCCCCTTCCCAGAAATGTCGTTGTCGTCGGTCAGTTCGGTTCGAGTCCGAGGTGGACCTCATGCTCGCCGCGTTCGACTTCAGGGAGGTCGCTGGGGGCTCAACCCAGCCAGACGGGTTCGAACCCGTACGCGGTACTGCAGCCCCGTTCGCGCTTCAGGTGAGGCAGTAGACCTTTCAAGTGGAAGAGGCGGGTTCGATTCCCGCGCTGGGTGCTGGAGCGTGTTGTCTTTCCGGATTCAACGCGGGTCCCGCGGAAGTCTCCAAAGTTTCGGCAGAGGCCAAGTTGAGGTCGGTGTTCCGTGTTGACTATCTCTGTTGAACACAACAGCGGAACCCGACTTCGTGCGACTTGTTGAACGAGGCGCCGTTCTTCCGCGCGGAGCAGCGAACGGCGTAGTCACCGCTCGTGTACGAACCGCCCTTGATGATGCGATCGCTCGTCCACTCGGCGACGTTGCCGGACATATCGGCGATGCCATAGCCGCTGCGGCACTTGCCGAACCTCCCGGCCGGCGCGAGCGAGCGGGCCTCACCCGAGTCATTCTCAGTGTTGCACGCGTTTCCGTCAAAGGTGTTGCCGAAGGGCCACTTCATTGCCGCCGGGCCCTTGCACGCCTTCTCCCACTCGGCCTCGCTACAAAGGCGTTTACCCTTTGACTCGCACAACACCATTGCGTCGGTGAACGAGACGGTATTAGTCGGGGTAACACCCTTCTCGTTCGGGTGCTCGTTGATATCGATACAGAAGCCCGGGACATCCACTGAGTGGATCGTTGCCTCGTCGAATCCCATCATGGGGTCGTCGCGAGGGGTTCCAAACTGGAGGATACCTGAAGGGATCGCTCTCATCCCACCAGGGCATGGACTCGGCGGGTTCTGTGATGCGCTCTGCGCGGTCGCGGTTTCTTCTCCAATATTGAAGGAGAACCGAACCACCGCTCCGCCAGACACGGGTGGGAAAGGCCACGTCTCGAGCTTCAGGCTCAAACACGATACGAGCCCCTCGGTCTCGCTGTCCTGTTCAGTGAGATCGACTTGAACGCGTGTGAGCTCCCCGTTCTCAGCAATCGCAAACTCGATGGGTACTTTGCCACGAACGTTCATAGTCTTGGCTGCGTCCGCAAGACATGGAATCAGTTCTTTCTTGTGGTCGCGCACCACCGCTTCGAGATCGGGGTACTCATCGGGAGCGGAATCGCGGTCTGGCGCCCGCGCTACTGGACTCCGCCGAGCAACCTCGAGCCGCTTGAGCGCTTCAGCAATCCCATCGTCTGCGCCGCCGTCGAGGAGTTCGGCAGGAGCCCGAGCAGGCAGTGGCACAACGAACGCGCCACCGTCGTAGGGAGCACGGGGCTCCGTCATAATGACGGGCGCCTGCGTGCTGCCACCAATCCTCGCCACACCCAGCGCGACGATCGCGACCGCGAGGGCTGCAAAGGCAATGAGTGGTCGTCGGGACGGTCCGCGCTGAGTCACGGTGACTGAGGCGACACCCGGTCGCGCGGCCGAGATGTCTGACGGGGCCGGTGGGGCTGGGGCGGTCTCTGGCGTGATCTTGACCAGTTCGGTCGCCTGCCCATCCCGGGGGCCGATCGCCGCGGCGACGGCTTGCAGGTCATTCTGCAGATGGCCTGAGAATCGGAACCACTGGCTCGAGGAGATGAAGAGCTCGAGCCCGGGGCCCGGGTCTACGGCCTCGACAGGCAGGACGTAGATGGTCTTGTTTCTCTTGTCGGCGGCCTCGAGCTCGCGCACGACCCACTTCGAGCGGGTTGCCGCTGCGGTCAAGAGGAGCAGGACGACGTCGCTGGCTTCGAGGCCCTCGACGATCTCCGCGCCGTACTGCTGGCCAGGTCGAACGTCACGCGGAGCGACCCAGCAGCGGTGGCCCCACGCTTCGAGTGCCTGACACACCCGCGCTGCGACCTCGTCGTTCTCCGAAGAGTGGCTCAGGAACACCCGAACGGACACGCGTTCACCATAGCGTCGAAGACGGGGGAGGTCTCTCTCGGCACGACGCTCCGATGAGCCCGTCGAAGGCGCTCGCCAGAGTGCTCGCGTGCCGGGTGTGCGGTCAGCGAGCTCACTCCGAGTCGTCGGTCGACGGCTGTTCGCCGACCGTCGTCGAGTCGTCGGGCATCAGCGTTTCGAGCTGCTCCTGAATCTGGTCCTCGAGGTCCTCGGTGGTGTTGTACCGGTAGAACTCGGGGTCGTCTCCGAAGGCAGGAGCGTCCTTGGCGCCGTGCTTGCCCATCTGGTAGCCCCAGGACCGGCCCTGGTCATCATCGCCGCTGTAGATGCCCATGTGGCCCGACTGAGTCGCATCGGGCGCAGGCTGGAGAATGACGTCACCCAGCTCCGCCTCGTCTGGCGAGATTCGGCGGTACTCGGGGCTCGTGGGGAGCTCGCGGGTTGAGACGTTTCCGACTTCATGGCCCGCTTCGTTCTCGACCCTCCTCACGAAGTCGCTGCAGTCCGACTCGTTCTCTTCGAGGGGCCGGTGGGGGCGATATTGAACACCGTCGCGAACGAACTGCTCCGTCAGCCGCTCTGCTGACTCGATGACCTCCTCCTGCCCGGAGCCTTCGTCTTCAGCGAAGGCCTGCCCCGACACGAACAGCGTGATGAGAAACGAACCGACGAACCCATTGGCTTTCATGTGCTCTCCTGTTGTTGACGACACGAGCTGAGAGGGCAACTCCCGGGCCACCCGGAACCGCTGAAAGGGCGAGGGCCGCGTGCGCACCGATGGGAGAATTGATGGGCGAGTGACCATCAATCGCGAGCCGTGTGCGAGCGGTGACCCTTCGTGGTGGTTTCCAGATACCGTCGAAACTCCTGAGGGAGGGCACGTGGAGCCACGTCGGATTCGAATCTTCATCTCGTCGCCAGGCGACGTCTCTGAGGAACGGGAAAAGGCCCGAGACGTCATCGCTCAGCTCCAGCGCGCTTACGGCGCTGACCGTCTCCAGTTGGAACCCGTGCTCTGGGAAGACCTGCCCATCCAACTCGACACGCCCTTTCCGCAGGGCATCGAAGCCGTGCTGTCTGCCTCCATCGGAATCGATATTGCCGTCTTCATCCTGTGGAGCCGACTCGGGAGCCCGCATCAGGTGGCCGCTCTTCTTCCGGTACATCTTTGCCGTCTCCGGGCTCCGTTTCCCGAGCTCGGCTTGCTGCTCTCGTTTCGATGTGAGCAGCGTGAGCGCCTGCGCCAGAGTCGCCGCCCTGGCTGTGCCGGCCGGGTCAGCGTGCTCCTGCTCAATGCGACGCGCGACTATCTCTGCGGCCTTCTTGTCCTGACAGCCTGTGCTCAGGCGCTGACGCTTTCCGCCCCGAAGGTTCACGTCGACGAACCACGTCTTGCCGCGCTTGTAGAGCCGCATCAGCGCCCGCCGTTCTTCGCCTTGGTGCGCGGCTGAGTGAACTTGATCGACCCATCCTCGCTCGAGAGAGGAAAGCTGCGCGCGGCCTTCTTCGGGACTCCGCGTTCGGACAGTGGCCGCTCCATGTCAGCGCCGCGCGTCGGTATGGCGAGCCCTCCGAGTTGACGCAGACTCCAGTCTCGCAGCTGCGAGGGGAGAATGAACGCCAGCGCCGAACCGACGGAATCGCCTCGGCACTCGCGAATGATTTGGTACGCGTGCGACCGCGAACATCGGAGCGCAGCGACAACGTCCTTCACCCGAAGGACACCGATGACCTTCGAACCGCGCGAGTTCATCCGGTAGTCGAGTTCAGGATACTCCTCGGGCAGGAAGGCGAGTACCGACCCTTCCGGATTGGCGACCTGAGCGCGAGCCATGTCGACGCGTACATCCGCGCGCGACGAGACGAGGGCGCGGCGGGAAACACGATCGCCAAGGAGATCGTCACCCTTCGTGGCGGACTCAAGCTCGCGGCCCGCGCCGGGCTCTGGGACGGCAACCTGCTCGCGGTTCTTCCTGCGGAGTCACTGAGTGATTACCGGCCGATGACCCTCTGGTTGACCGAAGACGAGGTCGACAAACTCCTCCACGCGCTTGGCGGCGACCGAGCCGCAAGAGTGGCTTACATTGTTGCGACGTCCGCAAATCGAAACGAGTCGAACCTCGCCCAGCGAGGTGACGTGAGCCCAGCGCGCGACTTCGTCGAGATCCATGGGACCAAGACTGCGTGGCGCTCGCGGAGAGTCCCGATGGTTGGCCCGCTCCTTCGTCGGTATCTCGACTTCGCGCTCGAGCACGCTGCCGGCGAAGGTGACGCCCTGTTCAAGCCATGGGGCAACATGAACCGCGACATCCTCGTCGCCTGTAAGCGGATCGGCATCGAGCGCTGCTCGCCCAATGACCTGCGACGGACCTGCGCGACCTCGTGGCATGGGGCTCCAGCCCGACCTCATCGCTGCAGTCCTCGGCCATCGGGACACGCGCATGGTGGAGCGTGTCCATGGCCGGCTCGTGCCTGAGGTCCTCGCCGAGCGAATGAAACAATCACTCAAGCTCAGCCAGGAGCGCTGACCGCGCCGCTCTCCGCCCCTTCAGGGCGGCATGACGCGCTGCTCGCGACGGGTCAGACGTGGAACTTCGACGATGCCTTCGACGTCGTCTGGCGTGAGTTGGTCGGGCGGCTTCCTGGCGCGCCGTGGCAGGGAAAGTGAGCGCCCGTGGCACACCGGTGGCACAGCGAGGCGTCTCGTCGACCATTCTTCGACAGAAAAGCGTGATCACCCGAGGGACTGAAAATCCCCGTGTCGCTGGTTCGATTCCGGCCCTGGGCACTCGCAGACCCCCGAGGTTCGAGACGCGCTGCACCGTCTCACCTCGTGGTAGCTGACCCGGGCAGATGCTCCCGTTCCCCCAACGAGAGGTCGAGCTGCACCGCCAGCCGCGGTTCGTGGCGATGCTGCTCGGCTCGACCGTCGTCACCTGGGTCATCTTCACGCGACCGTTCGTCGTCGAGGCGTTGGGCATCAACCTGCCGGTGCTGAAGGTGTACACGCCGATGTTCCTCGCGGCGCAGCTGGTGCCGATTCTCTTCGGAGCGGCCATCGCCACCGAGCCGCGCTGGGCGTGGCTGCGTGTGACGAGCCTGATGACGGCGACCATCGGCGGCCTCGTCTACGGAGCCACCTCGACGCTCGAGGTCAGCGCCGCGTGGCTGTTCGCCCTGCCGGTGCTGCAGATCGGCGCCCGGTTTCGCGTCCACCACTCCCCTGCCCTGCTCGGCGCGTTCGGCGTGGCGGCTCCGATTCTGCACCTGTCGTTCGCTCCGACGGTGACGTCGCTGTCACTCGGCGTGGCGGTGCTCGCCGGCACGCTCGGCATGCTCGGCATGTATCTGCTCGGGCGGCGCGCCGACGAGACCGCTTCGCTCGCCGCAACCGAGCAGCTCGATCGCCGTCAGCTCGACGCACGCCAGAACCTGCTCTCGCGCGTCGCCGTGGCCATGTCGGTGCACGACCAGCTCTCGGGGTTGCTGGTCGGCGCCAGAGTGAAGCTCAAGCGCGCGACGGCCTACGCCGAGGTGAGCGACGCGGTCGGCGCCCTGCTCTCACGCACCCGGGCGCTGCTCGACGCAGGCGCACCAGGCTCGGGCGACCTGCTCTCGTCGATTCGTGAAGCCGTCGAAGCCCAGGGCGCGACGTTCGATCTGCGCCTCGAACAACGCCGCGCCCTCACGCCCGACGAAGCCGCAGACGTTCGCGACATCGCTTCGGAGGCCTGCCTGAACGCAGCCCGCGCTGGCAACGGCACGGTGGTGCAGCTGCACGTCGTCATCGACGTCGACGGCGTGTCGATGCTGTGTCGCGCGCACGGAGGCAGTGGGCCGGCCAGTGGCAGGGGCCGCGGCCTGCGCAACATGCGGCTGCGCAGCTGGGCGCGTGGTGGCAGCTTCTTCTTCGAGGCCCCCGGCACCGAGAGCACGCTCCGCGTCAGCTGGCCGAAGGTCGGCCACCGTCGCAAAGGAGCGCTGATGCTGGCGGCGATGGCCGTCGGCGCGACGGGGCTCGCGCTCGTCAACGGGCACACCCTCGCCGTCGGCACGGTCATCGCCATCGGCGCCATGGCGGTCATGCTCGGTCGTCACGCGCATCGGCTGGCGACCCGGCACGTCGTCGAACCCAGAGCGCTCACGATGCAGCTGGTGCAGGAGGCGCTGGCGCCGACGCTGGCCGAGCTCGAGCAGGCGCACACCGCCGAGTCGCTGCCCGCTGCCCGGGAGGCGCTGCGCGAGCTGGGGAGCCGTTTCACGCGCCTGCTCGCCGAGCTCGAGCGCGAGATGCTGCCGCTGATGCCGCGCCTCGACGCGGCGCCACGCACCGAGGCCTTCTTCGTCTTCGAGCCGCATCACGTCGGCCTGCTCGGGTGGCGGTTCGCGGTCGCCCAGGCGGCGACGAGCGCGATGCTGAGCACGCCCCTGGTGGTGTCGCTGATGAACACGCCGCCCTTCGCCTATCGGGTCGTCAACGCGCTCGCGTTCGGCACCGGGTTGGCCGTGACGCTCACGGTGCGACGTTGGGCGAGCGTGCCGTGGGGCGCTCCGCTGCGCAGCCTGACCATCGGTGCGTTCGCCTTCTTCGGCGCGAGCTCGGGGGCGATGTCGTTCGACGACCTGGGGCCGGGCTGGCTGCTCTTCGTCTTCGTCATCTTCGCGATCGCACAGTTCCCCCTGCATCGCGCGAAGCGGCTGCTGCCGGTGCTCGCGATCGTGCCGCTGGTGACGCGCCTGGTGTTCGTGCCCGACGCGTCGGTGACGTCGCTGCTCCTGGCCGCGGTGGCCGGCGTCGCGAGCGCCATCGTGCCGTGGTGGTTCTCGCGGCGGCGCGAGGCGATCGCGCGCCTCGAAGAGGAGGAGACGCTCGACGAGCGCGAGCTCATGGCACGCGGCGCGGTGGTCGATGGCCTCGCGACGGCCATGGAGCTGCACGACGGGCTCGGCGGTGAAGTGCTGCGGCTGCGGCTCAAGCTGAAGAAGCTGGCCCCCTGGCCCGACGTCACCTCGTCGCTCGAGCGCGTACAGGAGAAGGCCGCCGAGCTGCTCCGCGCCGAGACCCGCCCGCTCGAGACGCTGCCCGACGCGATGCGCGCCGTGGCGGTGGCTGCGGGTCGCGAGGTTCGGGTGTCGGTGCACGGCGAGCTCGACGCTCTCGACCGCAGCGAACGGGCCGACGTGTGGAGCATCGTGCGCCGCTTCGTCCTCGACGCCGTCGAGCTGCCACCAACGCCGCTCGACGTCTCGGTGGGCGTCAGCGCCCTCGGGGTCGAGATCTCGCTGGAAGCGAGCGAAGCGCTGCTGGCTGGCGAAGCGAGACCGACGCGCAACGCCCGGCTGCGAGCCTGGGCACGCGGGGGCACCTTCGTGCTGGCGACGCCCACGCGGGCGCGGCTGCGCTGGGCGCACCGCAAGCCGCTGCCCATTCGTTCGAGCTCGGGGGTCATGACGCTCACGATGGTGGGGTTGACGATGTCGTACTGCGCGGCGTCGGGCCAGCTGCTGGTGTCGGCGATCATCGGGGTGCTGGCGGCGCTCGCGGCCTTCGTCTTCGTGCCCCTCGATGCGCGGCGCGACGTGCTGCTCCGGCGACTCGAGGCGCTTCGCCAGCACGAGGCGGTGACGGGCGCGAACGCCGCGTTGAGCGCCGCGCGTACGCGGCTCGGGCCACGCCTCGACGCGCTGGCACAGGCGAGCCACCGGCAGTCGCTCGCCGACACCGCCGACGCGGCGAGAGCGCTCGGCGAGGCGCTGGTCGAGACCGTACGCTCGCTCGAGGAGTCGCCGCTGCAGGCGCTCGGGCCGATGAACCCGGTGCCCGTGGCTCCGCTGCGTTGACGCTCAGACGAGCTTGAGCCTCACCGCCGTCGCCGCTGCTTCACTCTTCGAGCGCACGCCGAGCTTCCGGTAGGCGCGCTGCGTGTAGCTGCGCACCGAGCCGATCGACAGCTCGAGCCGAAGCGCGATCTGTTCGTACGTGTAGCCATCGGCGAGCTCACGAATCACTGCCAGCTCGCGCTCCGAGAGCTTCTCTTTCGGCGCCACGGGAGCGACGGGCGCCGTGGGGTACAGCCGCTCGAGCACCCGCTTGCCGACCATGGCCGACAGCGGCGAGCCGCCCCCGAGGACTTCACGCACCACACGGCCCAGCTGCTCCATGGCCTCGAGCTTCACCACGTAGCCAGAGCACCCCGCCTCGAGTGCCGGGAACACCCAGTCGTCGGCGACGTGTGCCGTGAGCGCGACGATTGGCACCTCGGGCTGCGCCCGTTTCACCGCTTCGACGGTCTCGAACTCGGCGCGGCCGTCGAGATCGAGGTCGAAGAGCACGACACGCCCGAGGGCGCCCGCTTCGGCGAGTTTGAGCACTGCAGCCGCGCCGTCGATGGCCGTCACCACGAAGCCCTCGTCTTCGAGCACCTCGCGCACGGCGTCACGAAACGTCGGGTCGTCTTCGACCACGGTGACGTGAATCTGGGGCACGGGTGCTGTCATCGACCGGGTGAAGGTCGCATCTGACGAAGACCACGTCGTGCCCGCAAGCCATACGTTCATACGGCATGCGACCTGGAGAGCAGCCCTCATAGTTCGCGCCCATGCGAACTCTGCTCGTAGCGCTCGTCGGACTCACGGTGGTGCTCTCTGGCTGCGACTGCTCAGGAGTTTCGGGCACCGATGGTGGAACTGCCGGCGGGACCGGCGGAGCCACGGCGGGTGGCTCCACAGCGGGCGGCTCGACGGCTGGAGGCTCCGCCGCTGGCGGCTCGACGGCTGGTGGCTCCACGGCTGGCGGCTCCACGGCTGGCGGCTCGACGGCTGGCGGCTCCACCGCTGGCGGCTCCACCGCTGGCGGCTCGACGGCTGGCGGCTCCACCGCTGGGGGCTCGACGGCTGGCG
>JAEUJR010000041.1 GCA_016793585.1 Archangium sp. | reverse complement strand
CGGCTGGCGGGACTGCGACGGCTGGCGGAACTGCGACGGCTGGCGGAACTGCGAGCGCTGGCGGGACTGCGACGGCTGGCGGGACTGCGACGGCTGGCGGGACTGCGACGGCTGGCGGGACTGCGACGGCTGGCGGAACTGCGACGGCTGGCGGAACTGCGAGCGCTGGCGGAACTGCGAGCGCTGGCGGAACTGCGACGGCCGGCGGAACCGCAAGCGCTGGTGGCTCAGCTGCAGGTGGTATCGCAGGCCCGACCAACGAAGACTGCGCGAACGCCCAGCTCATCCCCGCGAACAGCGTGATCACCGGCGACACCACCGGCGCGCGCAACGACCTTCGCTACGACGACAGCACCGTCTGCAAGCCCGGCAACCTCGGCACCGGCCCCGATCTCGTCTACCGCCTCAGCCTGCCGCCGCTCACTCGACTCGAATCGACACTTCGTTCCTCGCTCCCTGACGGAGGCTCCAACTGGGACTCCATCTTCAACCTCACGCTCGGCTCCGGAGTCGGTTGCGGCTTTGCCTTCGCCGACGGCGGCTTCGGTGGCCAGACCTGCATCGCGGGCGCCGACGACCCCGACGACCCGACCGACGTGCAGAGCTGGGTGAACACCACCTCGACCACGCAAGACGTCTTCCTCATCGTCGACGCGTTCACCAGCACGGTGCTCGCCTCTGGCCCCTTCACGCTCACCACCGTCGCCACGCCTGTTCCGCTCGGAGACACCTGCGCCAACGTGCAGCCGCTCACACTCCCGGTCACGCAGGGCGGCCTGTCGCTCGCCGCACCCTACGGAGGCGACGTTCGTGGTGGCCCCGGCTGTCAGATCGGCACCTCCTCGTTCGATCGCATCTTCAGCGTCGTGGTGCCCGCGCATGAGCGGCTGGTGGTGCGGGTCGACGCGACCGGCTTCATTCCCACCGTCAACCTCACGCGCACGTGCGAGGCGACGATCAGCTGTGTGGCCGGCGCAGTCCCCGACACGCTGGGAGGCCCCGCCATCGCGATCATCGACAACAACGCCGCGACCCCGAGCACGTTCTTCGCCGTGGTCGACACCGGCACGCTCAACCCGACCGGCTCGTTCACGCTGACCGCGTACTCGATGCCGTACCCGCTCCCGGCGGGAAACACGTGCACCGACACGGCTCCGCCCGCGACCTTCAGCACCGTGCTGCAGAACGAGACCTTCACCGGCTATCTCAACGAGTACTTCAGCGCTGGCCAGGTCGCGTGTGCGTATCTGCCAGGGCTCGATCGTGCCTACGGCGTGACGATTCCCGCGGGGCAGGTGCTGCGCGCGACGGCGACGCCGAGCGACGGCGGATTCCCCGCCATGGATCTCGCCGTGTCGATCGTTCCCGTCGCGAATGACTGCCAGAGCGGCCCGTGCGTGGCGGGTTCGAACGCCTCGTCGCTGCCAGGCGCCTCCGAGCTCGCGGTGCGCAGAAACCCGGGCGCCACCGCCGAGAACGTCTACGTCGTCGTCGACTCCAACCTCACGACGGCGGCAGGCACCTACTCCCTCGCGCTCAACCTCGCGCCCCCGCTCGTGGGAGACATCTGCTCGAACACCGAACCCGCGATCACGGCCAGCACGTCGTTCGGTGCCGAAACGCTCACGAACTATTCCGATGACTACCGTGGAACCGTCTCTGGTTGTGCCTTCGCGGCCCAGCCAGATCGCACCTACCGGGTCATCGTGCCCGCCGGCTACCAGCTCACGGCGGCCACCACCTCGACGGCCGATCACGCGCTCTCCCTCGTCGGAGGCGCCGCATCGAGCTGCGAGCCCGTGACCTCATGTCTCGCGTCGGCCGATTTCACGAGCGGTGGCACCGAGACCCTGCGGTGGCCGAACGCGTCGTCACTCGCCCGCCAGGTGTTCCTGATCGTCGACCGCTTCAACGCGAGCGGCAGCCCCGACTACTCGCTCAGCGTCGATCTCTCGCCGATTCCGTACCTCGAGAGCACGACGACGCCGGCCTGTTCGACGCTGGTGGCGCCCACGACCCTGATCGCCAGCGTCGGTGACGACTCGACCTCGGCCGTCACGCCGCTGCCGTTCCCGTTCACGTTCTTCGGCACGGCGGTCACGCACTACGGCGTCACCACCAACGGCAACGTGCAGTTCCTCACCTCGTCGATGGGTTCGATCGTCAATCAGTGGGCGAACGCGACGATTCCCTATGCGCTCGAGCCCAACGGCTTTGCCGCTCCCTTCTGGGACGACCTGCACGTGCCAGTCTCAGGCGGAGCTCCGGCGATTCGTTCGGCGGTGACGGGTACGGCGCCCAATCAGGTGCTCACCATCGAGTGGTTCGATCTCTCCCTCGCGAGCGGCGGCGGTGGTGGTGCCGGCGTCGGCACCCGCAATGAGCGCCTCAACTTCCAGGTGAAGCTCTTCCAGACCACCGGGGTCATCGAGTTCCACTACTGCTCGCTCCTGGCCAATGGAGGCAGCTTCACCGGAGTCTCGGGCGCTGGCGCGACGGTCGGCCTCGAGAACTTCACCGGCACGAACGGCACCATTCATTCTTTCAACACGTCAGCCGCAGTCTCGACGAGCACCGCCCTGCGCTTCACGCCGTACCCGTGACAGAGTGCGCACCGCATGACCCCCGCCCAGCTCGCCGAAGCCCTGCAACGCTCGCTGCTCGATCGCCCGGGCGAGACGACCCGGGAGCAGCGCGAAGCCGCCATGCGCGGCGAAGGCGAGTACGCGAAGCAGATCCAGCAGGCTGCCTACAAAGTCACCGCTGAGCAGGTCGAAGCGCTTCGTACGACGCACTCCGACGACGCGCTGTTCGAGCTCACCGTCTGTGCTGCGCACGGGGCGGCGAAGCAGCGGGTGGACGCGGGGTTGAACGCACTGAACGAAGCCTACGGAGACGAGCCATGACGACGATTCGGCTGCCGAAGGTGGCGCACGGACACGGGCTGCGGGATCGCTTCGTGCTCGCGTTGATGCGGGTGACCTCTGGCCGCGCCGCTCCCGATGTCGTGCGCACGTTGCTGTACCGGCGTGAGTACTGGGGTGATCGCTTCAACGATCTGCTCCAGCCCGTCATGCGCGGGCCTTCGGCCTGGAGCGTCGGCGAACGCGAGCTCTTCGCGGCCTTCGTCTCGAACCTCAATCGCTGTCGATTTTGAACGGGTGCCCACGGCGCGGTCGCGTCGAACGAGCTCGGAAGTGAACTGACGGCGGCCGTGCTGGCCGACCATCGCAGTGCGCCCATCGACGTGAAGCTGCGAGCGATGCTCACGTACCTCGAGGTCGTGACGCTCACCCCCGAGGCGGTCACCGCCGAGCACGCGAAGGCCCTCAAAGCGGCAGGCGTCACCAAAGCGGCGGCGACCGAGGCGTTGTGGGTCGCGTTCTGCTTCAACCAGATCGCCCGCGTCGCCGATGCGCTCGGTTGGGAGATTCCAGACGCGGCCGGGTTCATGGCCTCGGCGAAGTCGCTGCTGCGGTTCGGCTACCTGCTGCCCTTTCACTCGAAGCAATGAGTGGCGCGGTGCGTGCTCTTTCGTGGATCACCCCGGCTGCGACGGCCGGCCAACCCCGGGAGAAGACGACATGAACCGTTCGAACACGATGGTCTTCGGCTCCACTGCGAGGCGATCCGAAAAGTGGCGGCTGTTCCAAATCTGCACGGCGAACACCACCTACCACCTCGAAGTTCAGGACCCGCGTGAAGACGATTCGCGGCGTTGCGCGGTGTTGACCTGTCTGTCGGAGGGCGCGCGAAAGGGCAGACCTTCGAAGACTCGTCGCCACGCGCGGGCGGCAAGAGCCTGTTCGGGTTGACGCCACTCGATTGGATCGGGAAGCAGCTCGAGGTGGGTACGGTGCGCACCTCGGAGGTGGTCTCGGTCGAGTTCCTCTCGATGGCCGACGCGCCGGTGAGCCGCAAGACGGCGCCGGTCGCGGCCAGCCCGAGCGCCACCATGACGTTCGGGGCCACGCCGTCGACGCCCGCGCCGAAGCAGGAGCCGCGACAGAGTGAGGCGCCGCGTTCGTGGTCTCCGTTTCCGCTCGGGGCCGTCGAGATGGCCGAGGTGGCTGCGGCCCTGCTGAACGCGGTGGCGCACCAGGGCGACGTCGAGAAGGCAGTGGCGTCGCAGCCCCTGATGAAGAAGCGCTTGTCGATGGCCCTCGAGACCTGCCGGCTGATGCTGCAGACGATCGATCGCGCCGATTGAAACGCGCGGCGCTAGCTTGCGCCACGCATGAGCTCGCACCCCCTTCAGCGTCGCCTCGCCGCAGAAGAGCTGGTGCGCCTGCGCCGATCGGACGAGCACCGGCGCGCGATCGCGCCTCAGCGCGCCGCCCGCATCGATCCCAACCCGCACCAGATCGACGCCGTCGTCTTCGCGCTCGCGCGGGTGCGTGAGGGGGGCTGCATCCTCGCGGACGAGGTGGGGCTCGGGAAGACCATCGAAGCCGGCCTGGTGATGACGCAGCTGTTGGCCGAGGGCGCGCGTCGCGTGTTGCTGATCGCGCCCAAGTCGCTGGTGGGCCAGTGGCGCGACGAGCTGCTCACGCTGTTCGATCTCGACGCGAAAGAAGGGCAGCCGAAGCCGGGCGGCTTCGATGGGCCGGGCGTGTTCCTCATCAACCGCGAAGCGGCTGGCTCCGAGAAGGGCCGCGACGCGCTGCTGGCGAGTGAGCCGTTCGATCTGTGCGTCATCGACGAGGCCCACGAGATCTTCGCGGGCATCTACAAACGGTTCGCGCCATCGGGCGACTACGACCCCGAGGCGCCACACGCGCGCACCGCGGGCCGGGTGAAAGAGGTGCTGCAGGCGGGGCAGACGCCGG
>JAEUJR010001149.1 GCA_016793585.1 Archangium sp. | reverse complement strand
TACGCGATGCGCTCGTCGATGAACATCTTGTACTCGTTGGCGATGACCTCGAGCTCCATGTCCGTGAAGGGCGTGAAGTTCCAGTTGTTGCGCCAGGCCTCGTTGTAGATGTCCTTGATGATGCCCGCCTCGCGGCGAATCTCACCCTTGTCCATCAAGCGAATCTTCACGTTGGGCAGCGCGCGTGTCTTGTCGGCCACCTTCTTGGTGAACTCGTCCATCGGCGTCTTCGCGTCGTACCACCACGCGAAGAGGTCCTTCGCTTTGGGGTAGCCGGCCGCGAGCACGAGCGCGTCCATGAAGGGGCGGTTCCACGTCGTGCCAATCATCGCGGGAATGTCGAAGCCCTCGACGAGCAGGCCGACCTCACCCTTCGAGTCGAGCGTGAACGGGCCACGCAGGCGAACGCGGCCCTTCGAGCGGCCCCACTCCTCGGCTTTCTCGAACAACGCGCGCGCCACGGCCACGTCGTCGATGCACTCGAAGAAGCCGAAGAAGCACGTCTTCGGATCGTCGGGCCACGTCTTGTCGTAGTCGAAGTCGACCTGCGCGCTGATGCGGCCCACGGGCTTGCCGTCGCGGTACGCAATCCACGCGGCGAGCTCTCCGTGCGCGAGGAAGACGCTCTTCTTCGGGTCGAGCTGCTTGCGGTAGTCGTCCTTGAGCGGCGGAACCCAGTTCTTCTCGTTCGTCATGCCCAACACCCAGGGCACGTCGATGAAGGCCTCGACGGCCTTCTTGTCACCGAGCGAGATGCCTCTGACTTCGACAGGAGCGGTCATGACGGCTTCCGCTACCCGAAATGGCGCCGAAGTCACCGTGTTTTCCAGCTCGCACGTTGCCCAGTTCGACTTCGCTGTCTCACGGCCCGCAGAAGGTCGTGAACTCGCTCGTGTCGACGCTCGAGAGCGACAACATCGCCGGCGTGCCCGGGTCGGCGAAGGTGCCCTGCCCCCGCGTCGCGAGCTGCGTCAGCAACCACGTGCCCATGGTGCGGGTGTCGGCGAACGAGGTGTTGCCGCCGAACAGGTCCTGACAAATCGGCCCGCAGGCGGCGAGGTTCGCGTCATTCATCAACAGCCGCGTGAAGACGCGCACGTCTCCCAGCCCGTACTGCGCGTCGAGCCCCAGCATGCCGTCGACGAGGCCGAAGAGCTGCGCGTTCTGGTTCAAGTCTCCGCCCGCGGTGAAGCCGGTGATGAAGTCGGGGTCGTTGGGCATCACCGAGTTGCAATACGTGCCCGCTCCCAACGAGTCGGACCAGGTGAGCGCAGGGTTCGCAGCCGACGCGTAGACGGCCAGCGAGTCGTTGGTACTGCAGCGGGGGAAAGGAATGCCCGTGCTGAGAATGACGACGACGTAGCGGCTGCGCGCCCGAATCGACGCCGCGGTGTTCTGCACGTCCTGCTCGATGAGGGCTTTGGTGGCCTCGAGCGCCCCCTGCAGGTTCGAGCCCTTCGCCAGGTTCGACTGCAGCCCACCGAGGGCGTTGGGCACCCCGAGCGTCACGGGCGTGAACGGAATCACCGACGGGTTGGTGCCATAGCTGACGACGGCCGCCGAGACGTTGGGGCGCGTCTTGTTGTCAGAGAAGAAGCGCTGAATCGCCGAGATGCGCCCGGGCGTCGTGCCAGTGTTCGGCAGCGACGAGACGACCTGCTCACAGAAGCCGGGGGCTCCCTGCGAGCCGGGCGGGTCGACGACGCACATCGCGCCCGAGTTCTGCACCACGAAGACGACGCGCACCGGCCAGTTCGCCCGGTCCTGCGCGGGAGTGCACGGGGTGCCGGCGTCAGTCGTACTGATGACCTCGGCGGGAATGGTGGCGAAGACGTCGCCCTGCGAGACGGGGTTGCAGGCAGCGATGACGGACACGGCGGCGAGGAGCAGGTGGCGCATGCCGCGTTCATGCCTCGACGTGAAAAAGTGGCTCACCAGCGAACTCCTGCGCCGAGCAGCGCGCTCACCCAGACACCGCCGACGGAAGACAGCGAGGCGCCGTCGGCCCGCGCGTCGAGCCGCCAGATGGCCCAGCCGGCCTCGAGCGCGAACGAGACGTCGACGGGGCCGATGCCCGCGGCGACTTCACCCAACACCGAGGGCCCGCCGAGCGCTGCAGACAAGGTTCGCCCCTGCACCGCCGTCGCGTCATCGGGGGTACCGACGAGCCGTGCCGCGCCACCGCGAAAGCCCGCGCCGCCGCCGAGCAGGAACCGGCCGAGGTCGAGGTGCGCCATCACGAAGCCGGCCGCGCCCAGCACGTCTGCCGAGATGCGGCCGACCGACGTGCGCAGCGAGCCCGTCTCGGCACCTGCTTCGAGGCGAACGCCGAGCGGGCCGATGAGCCGAACGTGCGCCATCAACGCGCCGCCGCCGAGCAGCAGCGTGGCTCCGGGGAAGAAGCGCGCGCTGCCGTGGGCGCCGAGGCGAACGCGGGGCCGGCCGAGCTGCTCCACCACCGCGCGCGTCGAGGTCTCGGTGACGGGCGCGGCGCTGACGGTCGGTGTCGGGAGCAGCAGCTCACTCCAGCTCGCCTCCACCAGTTCCACGAGCGCCAGCGCCGCGAAGCGTTCTGGAGCCGAGGCTGTGAGGTCTTTCGTCTTCAACGCGCGGAGCAGCGTCTTGTTGGTGAGCGGGTCGTCGACCTGCACCTCGAAGCGCTGCTCGGTACACACCAGGCGAGCGACGACCCGCACGTCTTCCGGGCCGCGGTGCAGCTCGAGCTGGGCCAACGCGCGCACCTTGTGCTCGTCGAGCAGACAACCAGAGACCGTCACGTCGACCGGCGTCGCCGAGAGCAGGAGCACCAACAGCGAGGTCATGGCGTCACCGCCGGCCGCTTCGTCCGGGGATGCGAAGCGCTGAGCTCTCCGCACCGTGCGCGACCGTGAACGAGCAACCACCGCGAAGTCATCGCGTCACCGCCGTGCGAGGAGGACGCTGAGCCTGGTCTCGCGACCGAGTTCACAGGCCTCACGGAAGCCCTCCGAAGTGCCGCACGGCGCGCAGCCGGGGACTCGACGGGTACCGCTGCACGAACAGCTCGGCCCTCGCCTTGGCCTCGGGGCTCTGCGCTCGAGACAACGCCTCGACCTCTCTCGCCAGCGCGTCTTCGGCGAGCGGCGCCTCGGGAGCCAGCAGGCGTGCACGCTCGAAGGCCACCGCCGCTTCCTTCGGACGGCCGAGGTCATCGAGCAACACGCGCCCGAGCGTGAACGCCGCCAACGGCGCCCGTGGGTCTTTCGCGTGCGCCTCGAGCACCCGCCGCAGCGGGGCGAGCGCTTCTTCCGGGTGACGGCTCAGCCGCGCCACGTCGGCCGCGAGCAGCAGCTCGGCCGGCTCGTCACGCGGCGCGGGCGCCGTCTTCATCGCGGTCCACGCCGCGTCGAAGTCACCCGACTGCGCGAGCACCGTCCACGTCGGCGCGGCCGATGCGACCTTCACCACCTCTTTGCGCTTCACCGGCCGGCGCGGAGCATCGACGAGCTTCGGCTCTGTCCTGGACTCCGACACCTCGACGGGCTCGGGCGTCGGCACCACGGGAACTGGCCCGGGCTCGGGCGTGACGACCTTCGGCGCCTCGACGACCTCTTCGGGGAACCACGCTGAGGCGCCCGACTCGAGCGTACGCACCACGCCGCGAGACGACACCCGCACCACGCCGCGCTCCACCACCACGTGCACCCGCGCCTCGACGCGCTCGACGAGAAACCGCGTGCCGAGCACCTCGACGACCACCTCTCCGGCCTCGACGCGTACCGTCTTGCGATTGGGCGTCACGTCGAACCACGCGCCGTGCTGGTCGACCCGAAACCGCTCCAGCGTGGCGGTGCGCTCGAGGGTGACGACGTTCGCCTCGGCGAGCGGCTCGATGGCCACGACCGACGCGGCGGGCCGCAGCGAGAACGCCACCACGCCCAGCGCCAGCAGCACCGCGCCAGCCGTCGCCACACGCCGACGGCGATGCAGCTTCGCCCGCGCCGGCAAGCCCGCCCGTACGTGGGCCGAACGCGCGTCGTCCCAGCGGGGCTCGAAGCGCTCCCTGGCTTCGTTCAGGTGGTGCGCGAGGTCGTCACGCTTCATCGTCGGTCTCCGTCACCAGCCGCTGGACGGCGGCGATTCGTCGCTTGGCCGTCGCGAGCGAGCACCCACACAACCGCGCCACCTCGTCGAGGGGCTCGTTCTCGACGTACCGCAACGTCCACGCGAGGCGCTCGGCGGTCGGCGCGGCGTCCAACCGTCGGTACAGCTGCGCCATCAGCGTCACCGTCTCGGGAGACGCGCCCGTCGACAGCAGCCGCTCGTCTGGCCCTTCGTCGAGGCCGAAGAAGCGGGCGAGCCGACGGCGCCGCAGCACCCGCCCGGCCAGGCGCACCGTCACCGTCGCCAGCCAGCCACGCGCCTCGTGCTCGTTCGACGAGCGCACCTTCGCGGCCGTCGCCGCCAGGAAGACGTCCTGCACGAGGTCGTCGAGCCCGTCGTCACGCCCCAGCAGGCGAAAGCCCAGCCGCGCGACGTACTTCGCGTAGCGCGCGTAGAGGTCTTCCGCCGCGAGCGGTGGCGGGTCGGCCAGGCGAAGGTGGGGAGCCGTCGACATGCAGGGAGTCGACCCTTCATGCCACGAGCGCCCAAAGTGGCTCAGCGAACAGAAACCGGGCGAAGTTCATCGACTTGGCCCATCGACGAGCGGCGTCGGTCGGGCGACACTGTTGGCCGGTGGTTCTTCTCTCGTTCACGCTGTCGTGCCTCGCGCAGTTTCCGCTCGACGTCTCCCAGACCGTGCTGGTGCCGATGCAGCCCGGCGCTTCGCCCGAGGTGGTTGGGCGCCCCGCGCTGCGATGGAACGGCGCAGAGTACGTGCTGGTGTGGCGAGACCCGCGCCGTGGCAACGGGCGCCATTCGTTGTTCGCCACGGCGTTGACGAGCCCGAGCCTCATCGCGCGCACGCCGGGTGGAGACGAGGTGCCGCAGTCGCTGGGCGTCGCCGCAGACGACCTGCACCTCGTCACCACCAGCTCGTTCACGCTGCTGGTCGCGGCGATGGAGAACGGTGATGGCGGCGCGCGGCTGGTGGGCTGGAAGAGCGGCGTCGGCCCGTGGGACGGCGGGTGGCAACCGCGCTTCGAGGTCTCGAACGTCAACACCCTCAGCGGGTTGAGCGCGGCGGCAGCCAACGCCCAGGAAGCGCTGGTCATCTGGTCGAGCCCACCCGGCATTCGCGGCTTCAAGTACCCGTCGGGGTCGAACATCTTCATCACGGGCCTCGACGCGGGCGTCAGCGCACTCTCGGCTGCAGGCATCGATGGCGGCTTCGTCGTCAGCTGGGTGGAGTCGTCTGGCCGGGCGCACGTCACGCGCCTGCAGGGTACCGCCGAGCCCTTTCAGCTGCTGCCTGGCTCTGGCTTCGCGCTCACGCAGGCGCTCACGAACGACTCGGCCGAGCTCGTGGTGAGCCAGTCGTCGACGCTCAACCTGCATCGCTACACGGGCTCCTGGAGCACCACGAGTCAGGGCAGCCCGGTGGGGTTGGCGCTGGCGACGAGTTCGCCCCGCGTCATCTTCAACGTGGTGCCTCTCGGGGCCTCGACGTGGCACGCCGGTGCGAACCTGGTCTCGACCTTCGCGGGTGCGCCCGACACCTCGCTGGGCACCTTCGCCTCGGCGCTCGCGCTGGCGGGCCGCAGCGACATCGACCAGGCGCTGCTGGTGTTCAGGGGCGGCCCCCGCGACCTGCAGGTGCGCGAGCTGGCCGCCAGCCCTGGCCTGCCCTTCACCACCACGCCGCTCGTGTTGGGGGCCGCGGCACAACCGTTCGTCGCGCCAGCCAACCAGCGCGCCCCCAGCGTGGTGTGGCTCGACCCGAAGTCGCAGTTCCTGCTCGCGTGGGAAGAAGACACCCCCGACGCAGGCACCGCGGTTCGCCTGAGCCTGCTCGACCCGGCCCAGATCGCGAGCACGCCGCAGGTCCTGGCCTTGCCGTCGCCGCTCGGGCCAGCGAAACCCCGGCTGTTGCGGGCGCCGGGCGGAGCGCGCCATGCCGTGGCAGTGACTCGCGCCGGCACGACCGTCATCTACCCGCTCCAAGAGGTGGCGGGCGACTTCACCATCGGCGCCGCCCTCACGAGCCCTCGCCTGCTGCCCTTCGCAGTGCTCGGAGACCGCATCGCCATGCAATGGGGCGCGCAGAGCGGCCTCACCGCCAGCGCGAACCTCGAGACGATGGCGCGCATCGCGTCGGCAGACCCGGCCCCGCGCTGCGTCGCCGTCACGCGCGACAAGCTGTGGTTCGTGACCGACGGAATGAATGGCGCCTTCAGCGTCGACGACCAGCCGGCCGGCATGGCGAGCCAGACGACGGCGCTCACGTGGAGTGGCGCAGGCCCCCTCTTCGCGCCCTGCGCGCAGGCCACCTCGACGACGCCCCCCATCATCTACCTCGCCGGGAGCGACGCCGGTCTCGTGCAGGTGCGCAGCTTTCTTCCGAGCGGGCCAGCGCCGCTGCCCGTCACCCGCGTCGGAGAGCTCGGCTCCATCGCAGACCAGCTCAGCGTCGAGCCCCTCATCGCCACCATCGACGGCGGCGCGCTCGTCACCTGGGCCTCGGTGCGAGACGGCGTGCAGGTTGGCTTTGCGACGACGACGGGCGTGATGCTGGGGCCCGGCTTCGGCGGAAACGACGTGACGGCCGTGAGCATCGCGGCGAGCCCCGCCGGCCAGGCCGTCATCGCGTGGGACAGCTTCGATACGACGCTCGGGGTGCGGCGCGTTCAGTACCGGTACCTGCTCCCGCAGAACGTCGTCTCCGTCGACGCAGGCTCCATCGACGGCGGCGTCCTCGTCGATTCGGGCGTCGTCGACTCCGGCATCGGCACCATCGACGCAGGCGACCTCGACTCGGGCGTCGTCACCGTCGACGCAGGCGGCAGCGACTCCGGCATCAGCACCATCGACGCAGGCCTCATCGACAGCGGCGTTCCCCTGTCGGACTCGGGCGTCGTGGATTCAGGAGTGGCCAGTCGAGACGCCGGAGCGGTCGAGGTGGACTCGGGGGTGGCCGACGGCGGCGTCGAGGTGGCCTTCGTGCACGTCTGTGGGTGTACCGAAAGCGGCTCGGGCGGCCTGCCCTTCTTCGTGCTCGCCATGGTGATGCTGGCGGCGCGGCGGCGCACGCACGTCTGATGCTGCCTGCGGGGCGGTGATGCGCCAAGGTGCCGCTCCATGTCGAACGCACCCGTGCCTGCAGACTTCGCCCACCTCGTCGACCTCGCCGCCGACGTGCTGGGCACCTTCGTGCTCCACGCCACCGACGACTACTTCGCCGAGAAGGAGAACCTGCTCAAACCCGGGCCGGCGGAGTGGCGCGAAGGCGCGTACACCGACAAGGGCAAGTGGATGGACGGCTGGGAGTCGCAGCGCAAGCGCGAGCCCGGCCACGACTTCGCCATCGTTCGCCTCGGCGCGCCGGGGCGAATTCACGGCGCGCTGGTCGACACCACGCACTTCAAGGGCAACGCGCCGCAAGAGGTGGCGCTCGAGGGCATCGTCGCACCGCACACCGCGACGCCTGCGCAGCTGCTCGCCTCGACGGAGTGGTTCGAGGTGCTGCCGCGTCAGGCCGTGAAGCCCGACTTCCAGAACGTGCTGAAGGCGAAGACGGCCTCGGCGCGCGTCACCCACGTGCGCCTTCGCATCTACCCCGACGGCGGCGTGGCCCGGCTGCGCGTCTATGGAGAGGTGGCCGCCGAGCCGCGCACCTTCTGGCGCCGTGGCAGTGTCGACCTCGCGGCGGTGGAGAACGGCGGCACCATCGCCGCGGTGAGCGACCAGTTCTTCGGGCCTCCGTCGAACCTGCTGCTGCCCGGCCGTGGCGTGAACATGGGCGACGGGTGGGAGACGAAGCGCCGGCGCACGCCCGGGAGCGACTGGTGCGTCATTCGCCTCGCCCGTCGCGGCGTCGTCGAGCGCATCGAGCTCGAGACCCACTTCTTCAAGGGCAACGCGCCACAGGCCACGCTCATCGAAGCCGTCGACGAGGAGCAGCTCGGGCCCGAGGCCGTGCAGGCGATGCTGCGGGAGCCGAAGGGCTGGCAGACGCTGCTCGCGAAGACGCCGCTGGTGCAACACAAGCGTCACCAGCTGGAGCCCGACCGCCCGATGACCGTCACCCACCTGCGCGTGCACATCTTCCCGCACGGTGGCGTGAACCGGCTGCGCGTGTTCGGCACGTCGGTCGATTCTCCCGTCGAACGAGACGTGCTGGCGCAGCTGAACGCGCTCGACGCCGACGACGCCTCCGAGCTGTTCCTCTCGTGTTGTGGCGCGCGCGCCTGGGCCGAGACGATGACGGCGCTGCGGCCGTTCGGCTCACTCAAAGACCTCTTCGCCGCCGCCGAGAGCGTGTGGTGGAAGCTGGGCACCACCGCCTGGCTCGACGCCTTCGCTGCGCACCCGCGCATCGGCTCGAAGCAGAAGGGCAAGGCGCAGTCGGCGAAGTCGGCGAGCTGGTCGAAGGGCGAGCAGAAGAAGGTCGATGACGCCGACAAGGCCGTGCGCGCGCAGCTGGTGAAGGCGAACGAGGCCTACTTCAAGAAGTTCGGCTTCATCTTCATCGTCTTCGCCACCGGCAAGTCGGCGGGCGAGATGCTGGCGCTGCTCGAGGAGCGGCTGCCGCGCTCGAAGAAGGCCGAAATGGAGACGGCGGCCGTGGAGCAGATGAAGATTACGCGCCTGCGCCTCGAGAAGTGGCTGTCGGCCGAACTGGAGAAGTGAACATGGGCATCTCGACACACATCCTCGACACGTCGCGCGGCCGACCCGCGAAGGGCGTGACGGTTCGACTCGAGCAGGTCGTCGGCATGGCCACTACCGAGCTCGCCCAGGGCGTCACCAACGACGACGGCCGCATCAAGCCGCTGCTCGAGACGATTCCCATGAAGGGCACCTTCCGGCTGCACTTCGAGGTGGCGCCGTACTTCAACGCGCTCGGCGTCGAGACGTTCTTCCCGTCGGTCTTCATCGACTTCGTGGTGAAGGACGTGAACGAGCACTTCCATGTGCCGCTGCTGCTCAACCCGTTCGGGTACTCCACGTACCGGGGCTCGTGACGGTGAAGGTCGAGCCGCTGTCGGTCGAAGCGTTCGAGCCTTTCGGCGACGTCGTCTCGGCCGGCCTTCGCGCGGGGCTGTCGGCGAACCAGGGCACCGCGACGCGCTTCGACTGGTGCACCGAGTTGGTGAACGCGCGCGCACAGGCGAAGGCGAACGTGTCGGTGTTTCGCTCGGTCGCCAAGGCGCTCCCCTTCACGCTGAAGCTGCTCGAGCACCACCCGTACTCGACGCAGGCGTTCCTGCCGATGGTGTGTACGCGCTACCTCGTCTGCGTGGCGCCCACCGTCGACGGAGGCCCCGACGTGCGCGGCCTGCGCGCGTTCCTCTGCCAGCCGGGTCAGGGCATCAACTACCGCGTCGGCGTGTGGCACCACCCCATCATCGCCCTCGAAGGCGACGCCGACTTCGTGATGGTGGCCTTCGAAGACGGCACGCGTGACGACTGCGTGGTGAAGACGCTCGACGCTCCCGTCGTCATCGAGCCGTGACGGCGCCGGCGATTGCCGAGCTCGAAGCACGGGTGTTCGAAGACCCCGACGACGAGTTCGTGCGACAGGTGGTGGGTGATGCGCTGCTCGAACAGGGCGACCCGCGGGGAGAGTTCATCGCCCTGCAGCTGGCCATCGCGCGTGGCGGCTCCACGGCCGAACAGCGGGAGCGGGCGCTGGCGCTGGAGCGCGAACACGGCGAGCGCTGGAGCACGATTCGCGGCGCCGAGCAGGTCGAGCACCGCCGCGGGTTCCCCTGGCTCGTACGAACCCGCGCGCCCACCCCGTCACCTGCATGGGCGACGGTCGGCGAGCTGGTGTTGCTCGGCGCTCACACGCTCGGCACGTTTCTGTCGACCTGCACGTCGCTGCGCTCGCTCGAGCGCGTGTTGAACCTGAGCGGCGACGAACTGCGCGACGTGGCCGCGTGGAAGACGCCGAGGCTTCGGGCACTCGACCTGCGCTCGAACCTCGAGCCCCAGCACGCCTACTGGCTGCTGAAGCTGCCCACACTGCGAGAGCTCTCGATGAGCGCGACCGGCCCGGCCGAGCTCGCCTGGCTCGCGGCCCACCCGCTGGCCTCGCAGCTCGAGCTGGTGCGGCCGCGCGTCTCGTTCACCTCGAGCGGCGTCGACCTGCGCCCCGCCAGAGACACGCCCGCGCCCTTCGTCACCCGCCTCGAGTGTCTGCTCGGCTTCTCCCTCTCGGTGGAGGCCGACACGCTGGTGGTGCACCTCAAGGCGAAGGCCCAGTTCGAAGAGGTGGCGCAGGCGCTCGAGCCCACGCTCGCCGTCAACCTGCCGGCGGTGCTGAAGCGGCTTCGGGTCGTCGCCCCAGAAGGAGCGGTGGCGGCCACCGAATTCCCCGCGCTGCTGGCGAAGCGCTTCGCGAAGTTCGTGCGCTGACGTCACCCTCGAATGGGGAACGACGCGATGGCGAACAGCAGGGCGCCACCCGCGAGCACCAGCGCAGCCCCCGCGATGGCGAGCGTGGCGACGGCCAGACGGAAGGCCAGCCGCGCCTTCGCGTCGAGGTGCCGCGGGCTCCACGTCAGCACCACGACCGCCACCGCGAGCAGGAGCCCGCCGACACCGGCCAGGGTGATGAGCTCCTCGGCGTGGCGCGTGACACGGTCGAGCACCTCGAGCCAGCTCGGCGGCGCGGGTGGCTCGCACTCGGGGCGCGGAAGCGGCGGGGCTTCGTCGTCGGCCACCACGAGCGCCTCGTCGCAGACGGCGGGCAGCGGCGGGGGCGACCACGAGTCGACTGCCGCGCGCACGCCGAGGAGCGTCGTCGACGTCACCACCGGCACGGCCCAGGCCAGGAGGAGCACCACGAAGGGCCTCCGGCTTGATGTGTTGGCGATTCCTTCGGCAGTCATCCGTCGCGAGCCGTCCTCGCGCCTTCGCGCGCCTCACGCGGGCTCACGCCGAAGGCCTTCTTGAAGTCGCGCGAGAAGTGGCTGGCGTCGTCGAAGCCCACCGAGCCCGAGATGTCGCTGATGGAGCGGTGCAGCTGCCCCGGGTCGCGCAACACCAGCAGACACCGCTCGAGCCGACGGCGACGAATGAAGGCCGCGACGCCGACGGCCTCTTCTTCGAAGAGTCGATAGAGGTAGCGCCGGGAGAACCGGTGGTGACGCGCGATGAGGTCGGGGCTCAACGCGGGGTCGTCGAGGTGCGCGTCGATGAACGCCTTCACCCGCGCGCGCTGCGTGCTGGCCGCCGAAGGCGAATGGTCGAGGGCGCCGCCGAACGACATCACCATGAGGTCGAGCGCCTGCGTCGCGAGCAGGCTGGTGTTCGTGCCGAGGGCGTCACGCTGCGATTGGTTCGCGAGCTCCACCAGGAAGCTGCTGGTGAGCGCCGCAACACCCCGGTCGGCGTGCAGACTCTTGCCCGTCACCGACGAGGCGTTCGGGAGCCGCTCCATCATGCGCGCGCGGTCGACGACGACGATGAGCTGTCGAAACCCCGTGAGGTAGTCGAACCGGAACGGCGCGGCGCTGTCGCAGAGCACGAGGTCTCCGCGCTGAAGGCCCGAGGTGTTGCCGGACTGGGCGATGCGGGCCGTGCCTGAGACGGTGACGCCCACCGAGAACCAGGGCCGCTCCCAGCGTTTGATGTCGAGCGCGTTGCGTTCGAGCGCGAGCGGGTCGGCCCGAACGTCGATGAGCAGCAGGTCGCCCACCTGTGTCGTCTTGACGTCGGCCGCGAAGCCACGCTTCGTTGGCTGCAACGCGCGCACGTCGCCGATGCCGAAGCGGCTGACGATTTCTTCGCGGAAGAAGCCGAACTCCTCGTCAGCACGCAGCATCGGGGAACTCTCCTGCACGCGCCCGGGCGGTCGCAAGGTCGGGGGAACGTGGAGCGTGGCCGACGTGACGCCGGTACCAGACGCAGAAGTGCGAGGCCGTGGCGAAGCCGATGGAGTGCGCAACCCACTCCAGCTTGTTCGCGGCGTCGCTCAGCAGCGCGTGAGCGCGGTCGAGTCTCACCTGGTTCAGCTCGTCGCGAAACGAGCTGCCGTCGAGGGCCAGCGCCCGCTGGAGTGCACGGGTCGAGCAGCCGAGGTGCTGGGCCGCGCGCTGGAGCGTGGCGTCACGCAGGTGGTGCTCGAGGTGCGCGCGCAGCCGGCTTCGAACGGTGGGCGTCGCCGGCTCGAGCGTCGAGAGCAGCGCCTCGTCGTCTGCCAGCCAGCGGCCTGCCGCGGGCGCGTCGACGAAGATGCGCTGACGCACCCGGGCCCCGCTGCGGGCGGCGAACAGACCTCCGAGCGCGTTGCCCGGCAGGTCGTCGGCCACCAGCACCGCGCGGCGCGAGAGCCCCGGCGTCTCGACGAGCAGCCGGTCGACGAGCACCTTCGCGTGGAGCAACGAGTCCATCGCGAGGTGCAGCCGCGTGACGTCGATGCAGACGCGCGCCGGGGTCCACGCGCCGAGCTGTGAGTGCACGTGCGAGAGCAGCCGCGCGTGCGACGCGTCGGTCACTGCACCGCTCACCACCACGCCGGCCAACGAGGTGTCGCTCCGCCAGACGGCGCGCAGCGGTG
>JAEUJR010001108.1 GCA_016793585.1 Archangium sp. | reverse complement strand
GGCCGGGCACGTTGCGAAAGGTGTGCTCTCCGGGAGCGAGCAGCGCCGAGGCGATGATGGGCAGCGCGGCGTTCTTCGCGCCCGAGGCGTACGTCTCGCCCTTCAGGGGGCCGTTGCCGGTGATGACGATGGCGTCCATGGCTTTTCTTTCAGCTCGCCTTCGCGCGACCGAAGACCATGCGGTCGAGCCTGGCGAGATCCTTCACGATGCGGGTGTCGACGGCGCCTGCGGCGTCGAGGAGCGTCTTCACTGCGGCTCCCTGGTCATCTGAGATCTCGAGTGCAAGCGTGCCGCCAGCCTTCAGCCGTGGCATCGCAGCCACGACGAGCGGCTTGATGACCACGAGCCCGTCGACCCCACCATCGAGCGCGAGCTTCGGCTCTCTCTGGACTTCTTTCTGAAGGCCGGGCAGCTCGTCGAGTCGCACGTACGGCGGGTTCGAGACGATCACGTCGAAGGTGGCGTCTTTCGGAACCGGTTCGAACAGGTTGCCCTGGAAGAAGGTGACGCGGCCGTCGACGCCCAGCGCCTCGGCGTTCTGCTTCGCGACGGCCAGCGCGTCGGGGCTCAGGTCGGTCGCCCAGACAGACGCGAGCGGGCGTTCGGCCGCGATGGAGATCGCGATGCAGCCCGAGCCCGTGCAGAGATCGAGCACCCGCGCCGGCGCGTCTTTCGGAATCGCCTGCAGCACGCCCTCGACGAGCAGCTCGGTCTCGGAGCGGGGAATGAGCACGCGCGAGTCGACCGAGAACCGGCGGCCGTAGAACTCCTTGAAGCCGACGAGGTACTGGGTCGGCTCGAAGCCGAGGCGGCGCTGGATGAGGGCGCGGTAGGTGGCCAGCTCTTCCTTCGTGAGCGGGCGATCGAGATCCATGAACAGCTTCACGCGCGTGAGGTTCAGCACGTGGCCGAGCAGGATCTCGGCGGTGAGCCGGGGCGCGTCGATCTGCTGCTTCTCGAAGTGCCCCCGCGTCCAGTCGAGCACTCGGCGAATCGTCCAACTCTCGGCAGCCTTCGTCTCGCTCACGGTTGCCCCTGGTTCTTGAGGGCCTCGGCCTGGAAGTGGGTGCGCAGCGCCGCGAAGACGTCGTCGAGATCGCCGGCCATGGCGCCAGGCAGGTTGTGGCGCGTGTAGCCGATGCGGTGATCGGTCATTCGGTCTTGCGGGAAGTTGTAGGTGCGCACCTTCTCGGAGCGATCGCCGCTGCCGACCTGGCCCTTCCGCAGCGCGTCCCGCTCGTTCTTCAGCTTCTCGAGCTCGAGCTCGTAGAGCCGGGTGCGCAGCATCTTGAGCGCCATCGCGCGGTTCTTCAGCTGCGACTTCTCCTGCTGGCACTTCACGACGATGCCGGTCGGCTTGTGAATGAGCCGCACCGCGGAGTCGGTCGTGTTGACGCTCTGCCCGCCGGCGCCCGTCGAGCGCATCACCTGCATCTCGATGTCGGCGTCCTTCACCTGCACGTCGGCCTCTTCGGCTTCGGGCATGACGGCGACGGTGATGGTGCTCGTGTGAATGCGGCCTTGCGTCTCGGTGGCGGGCACGCGCTGCACGCGGTGCACGCCCGACTCGTACTTCATCACCGAGTACACGTGCTCGCCGGCCAGGGTGAGGGTCGCGTCTTTGAGGCCGCCCTGGTTGCCGCCGCTCGAGTCGACGAGCTCGGCCTTCCACCCGCGGCGGGCCGCGAAGCGCAGGTACATCTGGAGCACCTCTTCGGCGAACAGCGCAGCCTCGTCGCCACCGGCGGCCGCGCGAATCTCGATGATGACGTCTTTCTCGTCGTTCGGGTCCTTCGGCAGCAGCAGCAGCTTCAGCTCGTCTTCGAGGGCGGCCTTCTTCGCCTCGAGCGCGGGCAGCTCTTCTTTCGCCATCGCCTTGAAGTCGGCGTCGCCCGAGGTGGCGAGCTCCTTCGTGCTGGTGAAGTCCGAGAGCACCCGCTTGTACGTGCGGTAGGTGTCGACGAGCTTCTCCAGGCCGGCGCGTTCACGCGTGAGCTTGAGCAGCTTCGCGGAGTCGGCCAGCACGGCGGGGCTGGAGAGTTCTGCGGTGAGGCGCTCGAAGTGGCGCTCCACCTCGTCGAGCTTGTCGATCACAACG
>JAEUJR010001086.1 GCA_016793585.1 Archangium sp. | reverse complement strand
GCACTTCCTGCGGAACCTCTTCGGGGAGCGCGACACCAACCCCGAGGTCGTCGACCGCACGGGCCTGTCGACGATCAGCACCGTTCAGTATCCCGAAGAGAAGGTTCCCTACCCTCCTGGCTATCGCGGGCTGCACCGTCTGGTGCCGCGCGAAGACGGAAAGCCCCGCTGCGTTGCCTGCTACATGTGCGCGACGATCTGCCCGGCGCAGTGCATCTACATCGAGGCGGAGGAGTACGACCCGGCCGATGAGGTGGCCGAGTCGCGCGTCATCGAGAAGTTCCCGAAGCAGTTCGTGATCGACGAGCTGCGCTGCATCGTGTGTGGCTTCTGCGTCGACGCGTGCCCGAAAGACGCGATTCGCATGGACACGTACACGCACACGCCGAGCGAGTACACGCGCCAGAGCTTCGTCTACGACATTCCCAAGCTCCTCGTCGGGCCGGCCGTCACGCACCCGAGCGACCGCTGGTTCAAGCGCGGCTCGTCGGAGGCGCCCGATCACCAGCACAGGGAGAAGCACACGCGCATCGGTGAAGGGCTCGTGGCGCTGAAGCTTCCGCACAACACGATCGAGGTCGACACCTCGAAGCCCGTGGCGGTGACGAAGTTCATCAAGTGATGCGGAGCTGGCTGGTGGTGAGCATCGCCCTCGTGGCGTGTTCACCGCGGCCGTTGCGCGTGCCAACGCGAGAAGAGGTGCGAATCGATCGCATCGTCCTCTCGCCCGAGATCGAGCTGGCGAAGGTGGCCGACGACGTGTGGATTCACACGTCGTACAAGGAGCTGCCGAACGTCGGCCTGTTTCCATCGAACGGGTTGGTGATCGCGGGTGACGGTGGGGTGGTGTTGATCGACACGCCGTGGACGCCGACGGCAACGAAGGCCCTGCTCGAGTGGACCACGACGAAGCTGAAGCTGCCGGTCACTGATCTGATCGCGACCCACTCGCATGACGATCGAATCGGCGGAGTCGGTGAGCTTCCGCCAACGACTCGCGTGCATGCGCTCCAGCTCACGATCGATCGCGCGAGGGCAGAAGGAACCGTGCTCAACGCCGAGCCCATCACGACAGAAGAGGCGCACCTGACCCTGGCGGGCGTTCGGTTCGACACGGTGTTCCCCGGGCACGGGCACGCCCCAGACAACCTGCTCGTTCGTCTGCCACGTCCGCACCAGATCGTGTTCGGCGGCTGCTGGGTGAAGTCGGCCGCATCGACGACGCTCGGAAACGTCGCAGACGCCGACCTGAGGAGCTGGAAGCGCGGGCTCCAGACGACAGGGTTCGGAGACGACCTTCCGTTCTGCGCCTACGACAGGCGCCCGTTCCGGCCGTTGATGGTGGTGCCGGGCCACGGAGGCATCGGCGGCTCGGGCCTGTTTCTTCACACGCTCGATCTCGTCGACGCAGCCCTCGCCGCGACACCGCGCTGAAGCGATTTCCCGACGATCGACTGACGGCGTGCGACACTTCCGCGCGTGACGGGACCGCAGCACCGCAAGTCGTGGCTCATCGCCTTCACCAGCTGGCGCGTGGGTGCGGTGTCACTGCTGTCGATCTCTTCGGGTCTACCGCTTGGGCTCGTGTGGCTCTCGGTGCCAACGTGGATGGCCGCGGTTGGCGTCGACATCAAGACGGTCGGCCTGATCACGCTCGCGCAGGCGCCCTACTCGTTCAAGTTCGTCTGGGCGCCGCTGATGGATCGCCTGTGGCCACCCTTTCTCGGCCGCAAGCGCGGGTGGATTCTCGTCACCCAGCTCGCCCTCGCTGCGCTGTTCGGAACCCTCGCCACGATCGCGACCTCGCCCACCATCGGCGTCATCTCGGCGCTGCTCCTTGCGATCTCGTTCGCCTCGGCAACGCAGGACATCGCGGTCGACGCGTACACGGTCGAAGTGCTCCGCGACGGTGAGCAGGGAGCCGCCGCCGGCACGCGCACGGCCATGTACCGCGTCGCCATGTGGATCTCGGGCAACGCCGCCATTTCGGTCGGCCCGCTCTGGGGCTGGGACGTCACCATCTGGGCGCTCGCCGGGCTCTTCATCGTGCTGATTCCCGTCACGATGCTGGCGCCCGAGCCCGACGCGCAGCCGACTCCGCCGACGTCGCTTCGCTCGGCGGTCTGGGAGCCCTTCATCGGCTTTCTCTCACGCCCGCGCGCACTCGAGATCGCAGCCTTCCTCTTTCTCTACAAACACGCCGACAACCTCGCGAGCGCGCTCATTCGCCCATTCCTCCAGCAGCACGGTTACGACGCGTGGGACGTGGGCGTCGGCAGCGGCACCGCGACGCTCATCTCGATCGCGCTCGGCACGTTCATCGGAGGCGTGCTCACCGAACGCATCACCGTCACGAAGGCGCTGTGGATCTTCGGCGTCATTCAGGGCCTCTCGAACGTCGGCTACGCGATCATCGCTGCGATGCCGGTCGATCGCACCCTGCTCTACGTCGCGGTCAGCCTCGAGAACTTCACGGGCGGGCTGGGCACGGCGGCCTTCTCGTTCCTGATGATTCGGCTCACCGAGAAGCGCTTCTCGGCCACGCAGTACGCGCTGCTCTCGAGTCTCTTCGGGCTCGGCCGAACGCTGACGGGCCCTCCGTCGGGAGCGCTCGCCGATGCGCTCGGGTGGAGTGCGTTCTTCTTGCTCTCGATTCCCGCCGCGATTCCCGGGCTCGTGATGCTGCGCCGCTTCGCGCCGTTCTCGAGCCCGACACTGATCGAGATCTCGGGAGATGAGGCGAAGCCCATCGAACGCGGTGAGGCGTGGGAGGCGAAGACGCTCTGGGCTCGCGGCGGCGTCTCGGCCGTGTTCGCGATCATCCTCGGCATCGTGGGAGCCGCGAGTCTCACCGCGCTGAAGACCTGGCGTGAGACGAAGCAGTTCGACCTCGGCGCGACGATCATCTCGACCGTCACACCGGCGAAGCTCGCCGACTCACTCGATCTGATCGGAGCCATCCTCTTCGGTGGTCTCGTCGGTCTCGCCGTCGCAGCAACGCTCGCCGCCCGAGGCAAGCCCCGGTCAGCCGCTGGGAGATGACGTTACTTCGCGAGGCAGACCTGATCGAGAGGCAGAAATCCCGCGCGTGGTCCGGGTTTGCTGCCGCCTCCGACCGTTCGGAGATTCAGCGACAGAACCCCGCGCGTGTTCCGGTTTTCCTGCCGCCCACGACCGTTCGGAGATTCAGCGGCAGAACTCCTGCTCGTGTTCCTGCCGCCTACGACCGCTCGGAATCGAGACGCAGAAATCCCGCGCGTGGTCCGGGTTTGCTGCCGCCCACGACCGTTCGGAGATTCCGCGGCAGAAATCCCGCGCGTGGTCCGAGTTTGCTGCCGCCCACGGCCGTTCGGAGATTCAGCGGCAGAAATCCCACGCGTGGTCCCAGTTCGCTGCCCCCACGACCGTTCGCAGATTCAGCGGCAGAAATCCCGCGAGTGGTCCGAGTTTGCTGCCGCCCACGGCCGTTCGGAGTTTCAGCGGCAGAAATCCCGCGCGTGGTCCGGGTTTGCTGCCAGCCCATTCGCGAGCGCCTGTCCCACGGAACGAGTGCGCGGATTACCCGGAGCGACCAATCGAGTCCCCGCCGCTTGTACGACCCCCCCGTGTGAAGCTTCGTGAAGTGAATTCGGCCGGGAAGCGAACGGCCCGCTGGCCGGTTAGGGTCGCCGAATGGAGTGGTTCCGCATCGTCATCGCCCTCGTCGCCCTGGTGCTCTTCGGCGCGTTGAACTGGTTTCTCTTCAAACGACTGATCCTCGACGTCACGTCCAACCCCTGGGTGAAGCGCGGGCTGGCGCTCGTCTTGCTCCTCACCTACGCCGCCGTGCCGCTGCTCCGCGCGTGGGGCTCGTCGGGGCAGCCGCCGGCCACCGCCTCGCTCGTCGTGCTCGTGTTCTGGGGCCTGCTCCTCAACATTCTTCTCGTGCTCGTGGCCTTCGAGGGCGTGAAGTGGTGGCTCAACCGCCGCGTCGCCAAAGCAGCACCCTCGGTCGCCAGCGGTGTTCCGTCACTCGACAGCGTGGCGCCAGTGCCCCCACCGACCGTCGACGACCCCCAACGCCGTCGCTTCCTCGCGCGGGTGGGTGCTGCCACGGCCCTCGGGGTCGGTGGAGGCCTCACCACCTTCGGGGTCTACAAGGCAATGACTCCGCCCGAGATCACCGAAGTCCCCATCAAGTTGCCCGGCCTGCCGAAGGCGCTCGAGGGCTTCACCATCGTGCAGCTCTCCGACATTCACGTCGGAGCGGTCATTCAGGAGAAGTTCCTGGAGATGCTCGTGACAGAGGCGAACCGCGCGAAGCCCGATCTCGTCGCCATCACCGGCGATCTCGTCGACGGCTCGCCAGCCGCCCTCGGCCGCTACGTCGCGACGCTGCGCAAGCTCTCGTCGAAGCACGGCACGTACTTCTGCTCGGGCAACCACGACTACTACTCGGGCTGGGAGCGTTGGGCGCCCGTGCTGTCTGACTTCGGCTTCACGGTGCTCCGGAACCGCGCTGTCACCATCGGCGACGCAGGCGGCTCGTTCGATCTGCTCGGCGTCGACGACTGGGGCCGGTTTGGTGTCGGCGACTACGATCTCGAAGCGGCCACGGCGAACCGAGATCCCGCACGCGCCTCGGTGCTGCTCGCGCACCAGCCCTCGAACCTCGAAGCCGTCTCGGCCAAGAACATCGGCTTGCAGCTCTCGGGGCATACCCACGGCGGCCAGCTCTTCCCCGGAACGCTCATCGGCGCCCTCATGTGGCAAGAGCGGAACACCGGCCTCTCGAAGCAGGGCAACAGCTGGCTCTACACGTCTCGAGGCTGTGGGTTCGTGGGCCCGCCGATGCGCATCGGAGCTCCGCCGGAGGTCGTGAAGCTCGTGCTCACCACTGGCTGATCAGCGCAGGTCGCCGGTCAGCTTGAACGTCAAGATGCACCCGCGCACACCAGCCATGTTCGGGCTGCGGGCGATCAGGTTGTCCTCGATCAGCTTGCACTCGTCGGCCATCGTGCCGGTCTCTTTCAGGCCGAGCGCGTTCGTCACCTCGAGTTCGAATTTCTCGCCCTGATCACGCATCGTCCACGTCTCGAGCTGGGTCAGCTTGCAGGTCGAGTCGCGCTCGACGCCGTTGGGGTCGCGCACCCGCAACACGTCTTCGGTTTCAGCCCTCGGGAAAGTCAGCTCGGTGCCGGCAACGGTGAACACCACGTTGCTCGACGAGTTCATGCACGTGTTGGGATCGAGCGAGGTGCACGACTGCGCGATCGCCGTCTTGGCCTCGGCGTCGGTCTTGTAGATGAGGAAGCTGTTCATCGAGAACGGCAGCGGCGCCACGTTCGCACGGAAGTCGGCAGCGTCAGCGCACGTGCCCCACTCCACCGTCGAACTCGCCACCTTCCAGAAATAGGTCGCATTCGGGGCAACGGTGGTGCGGCCCTTCACGGGCTGCGGACTCACGGTAGGGCTGCACGCGACGACCAGCCCGGCGACGATCAACGAGAGAACTCGCGACATGAGACCACGATACCCCAGCTTCAGACCACGATGATGCCCTTGCCCTGCCGGAGCACCTCGATCTGGTCGTCGATCAGCGACACCACCGTCGACGGCTCATTGGGCTGCACGCCACCATCGAGGATCAGATCGAGCCGCGAGCCGAGCTGCTCCTTGATGTCCTTCGCGTCGATGAGCACCTGCCCGTCCTGATCGGTCGCCGACGTGGTGACGATCGGTCGGCCCAGCTTCGACGCGATGGCGAGCATCAGCGGCGCCTGGGGCACCCGAATACCGACCTGCCGCTGCTTCGTCTGCATCATGTCGGGCACGAGCTTCGTCGCGACGAGCACGAACGTGAACGGGCCGGGCGTCAGCTGCTTCATGGTGCGGTACGCGAACTTGCTCACGATCGCGTACTTCGAGACGTCGGAGAGATCGGGGCACAGGAACGCGAGCGGCTTCTTTCGATCGCGGCCCTTCACGCCGTAGATGCGATCGATCGCCTTGCGGGAGAGCAGATCGCAGCCGATGCCGTAATAGGTGTCGGTCGGGTACGCGATGAGGCCGCCGTCCTCGAGCACCTTCGCCGCCTTTTCGACGATGCGGGGCTGGGGGAACTGCGGGTCGACCTCGAGAATCGGTGCTGATGCCATGACGTTTTTCGCTGTAGCCGAAACCGTCAGCCTTTGCAGGACTTCCACTCGGGCTTGAACGCCTCGATGGAAGGGTCCCACGAGAAGTCGACCTTGCAGGCGTCTCCGACCACGGTCGCCGACATCACGCCGCCGAAATCGGCCTGCAGCACGAGCCGTGTCTTCCCCTTCGGGTCGAACAGCGCGATCGACACTCGGGGCTGGCATGCATCGGCTGCGGGCAGGGCCTGCACCGCCGACGAGGCCTTGCCTTTGACGGTGAACCAGAGGCTCGACGTCGCTGGCT
>JAEUJR010000992.1 GCA_016793585.1 Archangium sp. | reverse complement strand
TCAGGCGTGATGTAGATCGTGGTGCTGATCTTCTTGCGCGCCATAGCGATTCACGACGCTATGTCGACTCGGCTATAGGGCAATTAAATGACCTCGATGAGCCTCGTGCGGAAGTCCCTGGTGGTGGGTGCCCTCGCCTCGTTGGCGCTGGGTTGTGCCTCGAGCAAGAGCGCCGAGAAGACCGACGGCAAGACGACCGAGAACGGCGACGCGACGGTCGTGTCAGAGAACATCAAGCAGAAGAAGTCGGGCGACGAGACCCAGACCGAGACCGATCTCAACGGCGACAAGAAGCCCGACGTCTTCTCCTACACGGTGAAGGCCAAGAGCGCCGACGGCAAGGACATCGATCGGCTCGTTCGCAAAGAGCTCGACATCAACGCCGACGGGAAGATCGACATCAGCCGCACCTACGACGAGCGTGAGCAGATCTCGCGTGAGGCCCTCGATCTCGACTTCGACGGCAAGGTCGATCAGGTGAACTTCTACGAGAAGGGCGTCATCGTTCGCAAAGAGCGCGACCTCTCGTCAGCCGGCAAGCCGTCGCTGTGGCTCTTCTTCGAGAAGGGCAAGTTGGTGCGCAAGGAGCGCGACACCAACGGCGACGGTCGCGTCGACTACTGGGAGTACTGGGAGAACGATCAGGTCGATCGCATCGGCGAAGATCTCGACGGCGACGGCAACGTCGACAAGTGGACGAAGAACCCCGACTCCGAGACGTGATCAGTTGTTGGTGACGATGCCGGCGATCGACGTCTCGCGCTTGAAGTCGGCGAGGTAGGTGCTGGCGGCGTCTTTCGAGCCGAAGCGGCCCATGCGTACGCGAAACCAGGTGCCCTTCCCCGCCACGTTCGCTTCGACGATGAACGGCGCGTAGCCCTTGTCGCGAAGCCCTGCGGCGAACCGCTCGGCCTCGGCCTTGTCCTGGTAGGCCGACAGCTGCAGCGTCCACGAGCCTTCGGCCGACGGCGTCGGAGCCTCAGGCGCCTTCTGCACCTTGCCGAACGCCTCTTTGAGCGCACCGGCGTCGTTGGTGCGCGTGGCGACGGGCTCCGACTTCGGCGTCTCGGGCAGGCGCGTGGGCGCCTCGACGGGCTTCACCTCGGCGATCTTCACCTCGGCCGGCTTCGGCTCGTCGGCCTTCACGGGCTCGGCCGGCTTCGGCGCGTCGACCTTGAGCTCGGCCGGCTTCAAGACGATCACGTTCTTCACGGGCTCGGGCGCGGGCACCGGCTCGGGCGCGCGCTTGGTGAGCTCTTCCTGGAACGTCAGCGGCTGCGCCTTGTCGGCCTGCGCGAGCGCCTCGGTCTTCTGATCAGCGGCCGAGAGAATGTCGGCGGGCTGATCGAGCTTCTGGCTCTCGGTCGAGAGCTTCTTGCCGACGACGACGCCGAGCACGAAGACGCCGCCGAGCACGACGAGCGAGGCAACGGTGAGGGTGACGATCTGGCGGCTGTCGAGAGACAGCTCGTACTTCTCTTTCAGTCGGTGGGAGTCGCGCATGACGTGTTGCGAACGGTAGCGCGATGCAGCAGCCCGTCAATTTCCGGCGCTGGCTGATCAGTTGTTGAGCGCGCCTTGCAGAATCCACCGCTCGATGAGCGCGGTCGCGGGCGGGTCGACCGAGAACAACCCCGCGCTGCCGAGGGGCATCGGAGACCCGCTCGACTGCGTGGCGGTGATCTTCTGGAAGATCAGGCTCGTGCTCGGGTTGTTCGGCGTGACGCGCGCGCGAACGTCGGCGTAGGTCGCGCGGTTCGTGTGGCAGCTCACGCAATAGTTCGAGAACACGGGCACCAGGTCGGTCATGAACGAGACCGGTGGGCCTGCGTCGGGGCGGCCCGCGTCCATCACGCCCGAGTCGATCACTCCCGAGTCGGCGCGGCCGGCGTCGCTCATTCCGGCGTCGGTCGACCCTGCATCGGTGCGGCCTGCGTCGGCGACGCCCGAGTCCACACGCCCGGCGTCGACGCCTGCATCGATGATCGGCCCGGCGTCGAACAGCCCTGCGTCGAAGTTGATCGACGCGTCGCGCGGACCGGGGAAGTTCGCGTCGTACTCGCCGCCGTCGAAGGTCTCGCACACGCCGGCGCGGCACAGCTCGTTCGCCTGACACGACATGCACATCGCGCCGCCCGAGCCGCACTCGAAGACGGCCGTCCCCGCGAGACACTCTCCGTTCGAGTCGCAGCAGCCCTGGCAGGTCGAAGGCCCGCACGGCTTCGGTGCGGGCCCGCAAGACACCATCGAGATCGTGAACCCGAACACCACTCCGAAGACGACGGCAGACGAAACGCGCATGAGCGTGGCAGCCTACCCCAGCTCGCCCTCGCTACCGCAGCCGCAGATCCATCGGGCCTTCGAGCTCGACCTTCTGGCCCTCGTCCACCAGCGTCGCCTCGGCGCCGTCGGGCAGCACCAGCCGAACCGTGCGACCGAGATCGTAGATCCCATCTTCGAGCAGCACGGCGGTCGCGAGCTCGTCGGTCTCGGCGAAGACGAAGTCGTCCTCTACCTCGAGGCGGCGCAGGCTCGAGCCCAGCGGCCCCGCGTGCACGTGGGGTACGCCGATGCGTTTCGGCGGAGGTGGCAACGTCGACGGGCCCTCGAGCTTCGGCCCCGCGCCGACGGTCGCGAGCCCGTCGGGGGTGAAGAACGCGCGCAGGTAGTCGCCGGTCGAAGGGTCGTTGGAGGCCAGTGCGCTCGCGGGCGTGAAGGACGTGTCGGTGTAGCGGGCCTGCACGGCGTGGGCAGCGGCGTTCTCGAGCTTCTTCAGCTTCACGTTCTCGAGCACGTACCGCTCGACGGCGACGGCTTCGATCTTCGCTTCGGTGAGTTCTCCGACGACGACGCTGTCGCCCTTCTCGAGCACCTTCATCGCGCCGCCGAAACACTCGATGAGCGTCGGCCCCTGCGCCTTCACCTTGTCGGCGGGAGCGAGCCTCGAGCCGACGGCGATCGGCCGATCGGTGTCGCCCTTCATCAACAGCGGAGCCGCCGCCGAGTGAAGCCCACACACGGGCGTGTTCGATGGCTTCGTGCACGACAGGCCCGCGATCATGACGAGCGCGAGCCAGGACTTCACAGAATCCACCCGCCGCCGACGACCTCGTCACCCTCGTAGAAGACGGCCGCCTGCCCGGGCGTCACGGCCTTCGCCGGGGTCTCGAGCTTCACCGCGACGTGGCCATCGGCGTCGATGCTCACGCGCCCTGGCGTGCCGAGGTGACGGTGACGAATTCGAATCTGCAGCGGGCGCGCGACGGGAGCCGCGCCGTCGACCCACTTCGGCCGCAGCAGGTTGAACGTCTCGCGCGCGATCGCATCGGCAGGGCCGACGACGACCTTCCGAGAGTCGGCCTCGATGCGCTGCACGTACATCGCCTCGCCCTGCGCCGGCACGGGCAGCCCTCGACGCTGGCCGATGGTGAACTTGTGAATGCCGTCGTGCGTGCCCAGCACCTCGCCGTCGGTCGACACCACGTCGCCCTTCGGCTGCGGCCCGGCGACCTTCTCGACGAAGCGCGCGTAGTCACCGTCGGGCACGAAGCAGATCTCCATGCTCTCGGGCTTGGCGCTGGTGACGAGGCCGTGCCGCTCGGCGATGGCCCGCACTTCGGCCTTCGAGAGGTGCCCAACGGGAAAGAGCAGATCCTTCAGCTCGTCCTGGCCGAGCGTGAAGAGGAAGTACGACTGATCCTTCGCGGCATCGAGCCCGCGGCGCAGCACGTAGCGGCCGTCGTCGCGCTGCTCGACGCGCGCGTAGTGACCGGTCGCCAGCTTCGCGCCGAGCGCCCTCGCCCGCTTCAGCAAGAACCCGAACTTCACGTCTTCGTTGCACGAGACGCAGGGAATCGGCGTCTTGCCGTTGAGGTAGTTCTGCACGAACGGCGTGACGACGCGCTCCTTGAAGAGCTCTTCGACGTTCGCGACGTAGAAAGGAATGCCCAGGCGCTCGGCCACCCGGCGTGCGTCGTCGATGTCGTCGGGGCTGCAGCAGCTGCCGCACTGCGCCTTCGACTCGTAGCTCCACACACGCAGGGTCATGCCGATGACCTCGTGGCCCTGCTCCTTCAAGAGGGCCGCTGCCGCTGAAGAGTCGACGCCGCCCGACATGGCCACCACGATGCGCATGGACTCCTCGATGCCACAGCCTGATGAGTCCTGAAAGCACCCTCACTGCCCGGTTTTCCACAGCACAACCACCAGCACCTACACGACCCGTCACAGGGGCGTGTCGCCGGCTCTGCATGGCTTTCAACAGGCCAGCCACCTGAATTTGCTGGCTTTGTGGACAAGCGCGAGCCCGTTTCCACAACCGGGTCGAGGTGGGGGGCTCGGGTTTGTGAAAACGGAGCGGGCCGGTGTGGGAAAGCCTGTGGAGACCCTCAAACGGCGGGTTTCCAGCCGGCCAGCAGGCCTTTCAACCCCTCGGCGGTGTTGAGCGAAGGGTCGTCGAGCACGCGGTCGAGCAGAAACGCCGAGGCCTGGCCGATGACGGGCGAGGGCCCGACCTGCAGCGCGGCCATGATCTGAGCGCCGTTCAGCGCCAGCGCCCTGGTGTTGAGCGGAGGGTTGGTGGCGAGGAGCGCGTGAATGCGGGCGCTGACAGACGTGTCGAGGCCCCTCGCCTGCGCGAGCTGGAGAATGGCCGGCGCGTACTCGGCCTTCACCGAAGCGAGCCAGCGGCGCAGCATCGGGTCGGTGGCCTCGGCGCCGGGGAGCAGCTGGTGCTGCACGAGGTGCGCGGCGTCGGTCGCGACCTTCACGGGGTACTTGAGCCGCATCACGACATCACGGGGGCTGCTGCAGTCGTGCAGCAAGACCGCGAGCCGCACCGCGAGGTCGCAGGGAGCTCGGCCAATCGCTTCGGCCTCGACGCCCATCGCCTCGGGTAGAAACTCGTTGAGCAGCCCGGTGCGCCGCGTGAGCTCGAACCCCTGCACCGCCAGGGGCGCGAGCAGCAGCTTGGTGAACTCCTGGTTGATGCGCTCGGTGGCGACCTTGCGAAAGACGTGCAGCGTCTGGGGAATCGCGGCTTCGGTCTCGGCGTCGATCGAGAACCCGAGCACCGTCGCGAAGCGCACGGCCCGCATGGCGCGCAGGCCGTCTTCGAGGAAGCGCTCCATGGCGCTGCGCACGCAGCGAATCGTCTTCGTCTCGAGATCGAGCTGGCCACCGAAGGGGTCGACGAGGCGCTTGCTGAGCGGGTCGAAGGCCATCGCGTTGATGGTGAAGTCGCGGCGCGAGAGATCGGCCTCGATGTCGGTGTGGAACTCGACCTTCGAGGGGCGCCGGCCGTCGAGGTACTCGGCCTCGACCCGAAAGGTGGTGACCTCGACGTGTTCGCCGCGCACGACGACGGTGACGGTGCCGTGCTCGATGCCGGTGGGAATGACGCGCTTGAAGGCCTGCTGCACCTGCTCGGGCCGTGCGCTGGTGGCGAGATCGAAGTCCTTCGGCTTCTCGCCGCGCAGCAGGTCGCGCACGCAGCCACCGACGAGGAACGCCTGGTGCCCTGCCGCGAGCAGGCCCTGCAACACCTCGAGCACCGCGGGGGGAATGACGGCGCGCTCCAGCCGCTGAGCGTTCGTGTCCGTCATGGTGACCTCACCTTCGGTTCAGTGATCCCAGCAAGAATCGAACTTGCGACCTGCGGTTTAGGAAACCGCCGCTCTATCCAACTGAGCTATGGGACCGGTTGACTGCGATGCGTCTCTATCAACGACGCCACTCGCGGGGAACGCCTTCAAAGCCTGCGCGACGTTCGAGTTCAGAGAGGTCGGCCTTCGCGCGCACCAGCGCCTTGCGGTTGAGCTCGAGGCGCTCCTTCGCGCGCTCGAACTCGGGGTTCAGGGTGAAGACGCAGGGCGCGGTGACGACTCCCGGGTTTGGAACGACGACCTGATTCTGAACGACGACGCTCCCCTGGACGCCACCGCCGAGGCCGGCCTGACCCGTGAACGAGACCGACGAGCCGCTGACGCCGCCTGGCACGACCCACCCGCCGCCGTAGCCGTACAGGCACTGGTACCGGGCCGCCACCGGCAGGCCATTGACGTCTTCGACCTTCTTCCGATCGACCTCGATCTCGTCCTGCAGGCGGGCGACGCGCTCGTTCGCTTCACGAAACGCGGCGCGCCACTCCCGCTCGGCACGGTTCGGGTCGGAGGGCTCGACGACGACGGGCTTCACCACCACGGCCGCCTTGTCGGCTGGCCGCTCGTCTGCTTTCGGCAGACTCACGGTGCTGATCTCGGAGCCCTCGGTCACCTTCGCCTTCACGTTGGCGGGCACCGAGCCGGGGTTGTCGGTGAAGTGCGTGACGCCGTCTTTGTCGGTCCACGTGTAGACCTGCGCGAGCGCCGTCGAGCCGACGAGACAACTCAACAGCAGCGAACGGGTCATGACGCCGACGGTAGTGCGCGGCTCCAGAAATGAAAAACCCCTCGGGGATGCCGAGGGGTTTCTTGTGGGCACACCAGGTTTCGAACCTGGGACCCCCGCCGTGTGAAGGCGGTGCTCTACCGCTGAGCTATGTGCCCTGCTGTGCTGAAAAAACGGAGCGCTACGTGCCACGCCGAAACTGGGCTGTCAACGAGAGAAGCCGACGCGTGATCGATCGAGCGCCTGACGAGCTCAGACGCGGTTGAGCTTCTCGTCGAGCGCCTTGATGCGCTTCTTCAGCGACGACAACGAGCGGCCAAGATCCTTGAAGTCGGCCTTGGTGGCGAAGTTGAGCTGGTGCATCACCACCGTCTGCGTCTTGTCGACGGCGGCCTTGCCACGCTGCACGGTGCCGATCGCCTCGGCGATCTTCTGGGCGCGCTTCTCGTCGGCGAACAGGCGCTCCATGGCCTTCGCCGACAACCCCATCGCCTTCTCGGTCAGCTGCTTTCGAAGTCCCATCGTCATCCCCCCTGCTTCAGCTGCGCGAGCCAGCGCTCGGCGAGCCCACGGTGATTGAGGCGCGCGATGATCGGCTGCAGGTTGCCGCGCACCCAGAGGCGCTTCTGCACGATGGCCGCGATCGGATCCAGCCCCCCATCGATGAGCCCGCGAAAGGTCGCGTCGTCGGCGCGCGCTTCATAGGCCACCTCTTCGTCGGCGAGGTCGGAGGGGCTGACGAACGCGGGCGGTGGAAAGCGGCCGTTCACGGGCGCCCTGAGGTGCACGCACAGCGCGCCGCCCGGCCGTTCGATGGTGATGCCGAAGTCACCTTGCCAGCCCTGCGCCGCGCTCGGGAGCTGTTCGTCGGCGTTGAGCAGCTCGATGGCGCGCGTGATGAACGCTTCGGTGAACATCACCCGCCCCCGAGCAGGCGCTTGATGCTCGAGAACAAGCCGCCCTTCTCGGCGGCGTCGCGCTCTTCCTGCTGGGTGCGCTTCTCCATCGCCTCGGCGAGCGCCTTCTTGAGGATCTCGGGCGTGTCACGGGTGGCCAGCTTGACCTCGCGCGGGTCGCCTGCGTCTTCGAGAAACACGTGCAGCAGGCACTCCTGATCGACCTTGAAGTCGATGCGCTTGCCCGTGGTGGCGGCTGGCAGCTTCACGGTGCCGAGGTACTCGTTGTCGACGATGAACTCGCTGTCGCCCTGGAAGATGTCGATCTCGATGAACGGCGCGCCCGGCTTCTGCGGCGGCGGCACGCGGAAGCTCTTCACCATCGGCAC
>JAEUJR010000935.1 GCA_016793585.1 Archangium sp. | reverse complement strand
CTCGAGCTCACGCCGCGTCTTCGCGCCCTCTTCTCCCGTGTCGTAGCCGCCAGTCATCAGATCCGGCCGCTCCAGCACGGCGCAGAGGCCCGAGAAGAACTTCGGCTCGAGCGACCCGACCGCGAGCCAGCGATCGTCTTTGGTTCGATAGAGCCCGTAGCAGGCGTAGCCACCGTTGAGCGCCTCGACGCCACGCTGCAGCGGCCCCGACTCGGAGCCCATCATCAGCCGCGCCGCGAGGTGCATGTGCAGGAACGCCAGCGATCCTTCGGTCATCGAGATGTCGACGAAGCGCCCGACGCCGGTGCGCTGCCGCTCGTGGAGCGCCGCGAGGATGCCGACGAGCGCGAACAGACTGCCGCCACCGATGTCGGCGATCTGCACGCCGGGCATCGCCGGAGCGCCCTGCTGCACGCCGCCGTACGCGAGCACGCCAGATCGCGCGATGTAGTTGAGATCGTGCCCGGCCTTGAGTCGATCGGGGCCGGTCGCGCCGTAGCCCGAGATCGAGCAGTAGATGAGCTTCGGGTTTTCCTTCGAGAGCGACGCCCAACCGACGCCGAGCTTGTCCATCACGCCGGGCCGGAAGCTCTCGACGAGCACGTCGTAGTGCTTCACGAGCCGCTTCAGCGCCGCCACACCGTCGGGCGATTTCAGATCGAGCGTGAACGATCGTTTGTTGCGGTTGAGCCCGAGGAACAGCGCCGAGGTGTCGTCCTTCATCGGCGGCATGTGGCGCGTGTAGTCGCCGCCCTGAGGCTCCTCGAGCTTGTCGACCGTCGCTCCGAGATCGGCGAGCACCAGCGTCGCGTACGGCCCGGGCAGCAAGCGCGAGAGATCGAGCACCTTCAGTCCTGCGAGCGGCAACGCCATGTGGCCTCCAAAAGACTCGGGGCCCGGGCTCCACGAAGGAGACGCCGGACCCCGGAAGAATCGACAACGAAGAGAGACTCAGCCCATCAGCTTCGCGAGCTTCATCGCGAGCGCCATGTCCATCGGCTTGAACTTCAGCTTGCCCTGCATGGCCGCCATCTGAGCGTTCATCTGCTTGTTGATGATCTTCTCGAAGTCGGCCGAGGCCGCCATGATCGTCATCTTCGACTCGCCGACCTTGCCCGGGGTGACCCAGCCTTCGGTCTTCGTGCAGTCGAGCGTCCACTCACCGCCACCGTCGCCGCTGATGTTGAAGTGAACGACGGCGTTGATGTCCTTCGCGAGCTCGGGCTTCGCGGTCAGACGCTTGGGGATCTCGGTCTCGAGGATGTCCTTGACGGCCATGGGCTTGGTCCTTCGGTGCTGCGGGTGAGTGGTTGACTGCTGAATCAACGAAACGGGGCGGACCGTAATGATCCGCCCCGAAGGGGTCAAACCGAATCTCCTGCCCGTCAGGGTTTCGGAGCGCCCGTGGGCATGACCGCTTCTTTGCGGAACATGGCCACGAAGTCGGCCAGGGGCATCGTCTTGAGATCCTGCCCGCCGTAGCGGCGCGGCGCGACGGCGTTCTGCTCGACCTCGCGGTCGCCGATCACCAGCGTGAAGGGAATCTTCTGCACCTGCGCCTCGGCGATCTTCTTCTGCATCGACAGGCCGCGATCATCGACCTCGACACGGAAGCCCTCGGCGACCAGCTGGTCCCTCACCTTGTTGGCGAACTCGAGCTGCCGATCGGCGACGCACACGAGCAGCGCCTGCGTCGGCGCGAGCCACGTGGGGAAGGCGCCGGCGTAGTGCTCGATGAGAATCGCGATGAAGCGCTCGAACGAGCCGTAGATCGCGCGGTGGAGCACCACAGGCCGGTGATCCTTGTTGTCTTCGCCGACGTAGTTGAGGTCGAAGCGCTGGGCCGCGACGTAGTCGAGCTGCACCGTGCCGAGCTGCCACTTACGGCCGATCGAGTCCGAGACGTCGAAGTCGATCTTCGGGCCGTAGAACGCACCGTCGCCGGGCTTGAGCTCGTACTGCACCTTCATCGTCTCGAGCGCCTGCTTGAGGCCGGCTTCGGCCTTGTCCCACTG
>JAEUJR010000926.1 GCA_016793585.1 Archangium sp. | reverse complement strand
CAGTGGGACGTGCACGCGCTCTCGCGTGAAGGTCGCGCGATGGACCTGCCCGAGGGGCGATTGTTGGTCGCCTTCTTGCGCTTCACGCCCGAGCTCGCGGTGCTCCGCAGCCAGTCGGGCACCACCGTCGTCTCGCTCCCGAACAACGGCGGTACCTGTCAGGCCGTGGTCGTGCACCGCACGCCAGACGGAGTGGTTCAGCCCGTGCCGGGTGGCGAGCGCATCGAATCAGAGCAACTCGGCACCATCACCTCGGCGCTCGAGGGCAGCCACTGCCGCGCGACGTGGAAACACCCCGACGGCACCCTCACCCTCCTCGGTCAGCGGCCCCCGCCGATGCAGGGCGTGGAGGACTGGAAACACGTCGGCTCGAAGTGGCTTGGCGAACGGCAGGGGGTGTTGCTCACGGTCGACCCGCTCGAGTTTCGGTGAAGGGCACCCTACAGCAGGCTCAGCAGGTACTCGTTCGGTGTGCTGAACAACACCTCGACCGCGCAGGTGAGCCCGCCGCCCTGAAACGACGCCGACTCGCCGACGAAGGAGAAGGAGCCGTCGGCGCGCAGGCTCAGCGCCTTCACGTGCGTGGTGTTCGCGCCCGTCGTGGTCGGCGTCGCGGTCAGCTCCCAGCCACCGGTGCTCGCGTGCGTCGTCGAGGCGAGCTGCGGGTGCTCCAGTGTCCACCCGGTGCCGCTCATTCCCTGCAGCTCGGGTACGTCTCGGGTGTAGACGAGCGTGACCGACCCGGTGAACGGCGTCGTCGCGTAGCCGACGTCTGGCGGCAGCAACGGGTCGGTGAACGCCTCGACCACCACCACCTTGAACGCCTCGGCCTGACAGGTGCGCCGCTCGATGCGCCGTGCGCGGTTGAACACGTCGCGCGGCAGCGCCTGAGCGCGTGCAGCGGCGTTCGCCGTTCGTACGCCGTGCTCGAGTGAGCGGGCCTGCTTCAGCACGACGCGTGACGGGTTCGGCGTGCCTCGCGCGAGCTGCGGCCAGCCCTCGAAGACGTGGCGAAACTCGAAGTCGAGCACGAGCGTTCCGGCCTTCTGCGCGGCCGTGCGCGAGCGGTTGTCCTGGGCGAGCCACGCCGTCGCCACCGCGTGTGCGCGGGCGAACGTCTGCGCGAGCGCCGCGTCGTCCATCAGCTGCACACCGGCAGGCACGAGCGTCGAGCTGCGCAGGCGTTCGATGCGCGGCGCTCCGGGGCTCGCGGCGTCGAGCGTGACGCGGTCGATCTCAGGCAGCGCCGTCGACGTGGGGTTCGTGACGCTCACCGCCAGGTGCTGCACGTTCAGCTCCATGGTCGCGAAGTCGCGGCCGAGCGTGAACAGGAACACCCCGTTCGACTTCTCGAAGTCGTCGGCGAAGTTCGCGTGCACCACCACGGCCATGTTCCCGCTGAGGTGGTCGACGTTCTCGAGCCTGCGCTCCTCGAAGGCTTCGGCGCTCCAGTACGAGGCCCAGGTCTTCTTGAGCGCCCACTCGACGCCGTGCGTGCGGTCTGACGACTTTGGCGCCGAGGCAGGGTCGAGGTAGCCGGTGTTGGAGTCGTACAGGCCCGCGCCGTTGAAGCCCTCGACGTCCTCCGCGGTGCTCGAGGAGCGGAAGCGCAGGCCCTGCGTCTTCGCGTAGTGCCCGAACGAGGCGTCGAGCGCGGCGGTGATGGTTGCGAGCGTGGCCGGCGCGATGGGCCGCTCGCGAATGGTGCCCTTGAGGCCGCTGCCGCGCGCGAGGTCGCCCAGCGCCGTGCCGGCAGGGTGCGACGAGAGGAACCGGTTCTTCAGCGTCGTGTCCGAGGCCGTCGTGTACGTCGAGTCGAACGCCGAGCTGCCCTCCAGCACGAGATAGCGGCTGCGCGCGTCGTCGAGGAACATGCCATCGGCGAGCATCGCCATCAGCGTTGGCTGCAGCGGCGCGACGTGCTCCGCGTAGCTGCGAATCGAGATGCCCACGAGCGCATCGGGCGTCGCGTCGGGAGCACCGGCCAGCAGGCCCAGGTACCCCGTCGCTTTGCCTCCGAACGCGGGCCGCACCGTCTCGGCGTTCGAGAGCGACAACGTGCGCAGGTCGGCGGTGTACGGCAGCGCGGAGACGTCGACCTGCGTGACGGCCACCAGCGGCTTCACCATCAGGCTCTGCCAGATCTGCAGCTGGGCGTCGGTGATCTGCTTGACGATCAGCTGATCAGGCGCGCGCGCGCTCATCACGACGGGCTCACGGTAGTAGGCGAGGGTCTCGAGCTCGGCGTCTTCGAAGACCCCAGCCCGGTACACGTTGGGAATGCCGCGGTTGCGCGCCAGCAGGTTGAAGTGCGCGAGCGGCGTCTGCGGAACGGCGGTCACCACGCCGCTGGCGGGCGGCAGAAAATCGGGAACGTCTTCGAGCACCAGCAGCGAGCTTGCCTTCGCGCTCTCGAGCGAGGCGCCAGACTTCAGCCGCAGCAGCCGGCCCGCCGTGAGCCCTGCGCTGTACACCTCGACCTCGCCGGGCACCGTGAGGTCCTTCTGGCGAAGAATGCGATCGTGGAAGCGCAGCTTCTGCTGCTCGAGCGTCTGCGCGAACGCCTCCTGCGTGGGCGACCGCACCAGCCACCACAGGTTGTTCGCCACCTCGGGTGGGACGTTGGCCAGCACGGCCTCGAAGAACGTCACCAGCTCCTCGTGCGTCACGGCGTCGCCGAACTCGAGCTGAAAGGCCCAGCGCTCGGGGCGGGGGCCCTTCGCGGCGACGTGCATCAGCGTGCCGAGCCCGTACGAGCGGGGCCGACGGTACAGCGCGAGGTCGTAGAACGCAGGCAGGTAGAGTCGGCCGTCGTCGACCCACTGCAAGCCCAGCGGCAGCGCGAGCGACGTCTTCGCCCAGGCGTAGAGGTCGGCGATGGTCGCGAACTGCTGGCCCGTCACCGGCCGCAGGCTCTCGACGCCCGGAGCCGGCTGCCCATTGAGCAGACGGAACATCAGCCACTCGTCGTGCAGCTTGTAGAAGTGGTTGTCGTAGAACGAGATGGTCGGGTGGCTGACGAACTCGCTGATGACGAACTTCGTCTCGGCGCGGCCGTGCGCTTCGACCGAGAGCTGCTCCCAGACCGCGAGCGAATCGATGCTGGGCCGCGTGTGGTCGTCGAAGCCCGGCGTTGGCGGCGGCGGCGGCGTGCACGCGAGGAGCAGGACGAGGAGGGACGCTGCGAATCTCACGGCCCGTGCGGTAGCAAACGTCGCTCCAGCGCGAGGCGCAGTGCCTGTGCGGAGTTGCCGACAGGCGCCTCAGTTTTCCGTGGGGAGCCGGGTCACCTTCGTCGAATCACGGTGGCCGACGCGCGCGTTTCGCGCTTTCCTTCGGGCTCGATCGGCCGGCGATTGAGGGAGACTCCGCATGCGCCGCCTCGCGCTTCTCGCGTTCACCATCTGCTCTGCGTGCCAGTGCCTGCAACCCGTCGACGAGCGCGTCGATGCCGGGCTCACGGCCGATGCGGGCGTGCGCGACGCAGGCCTCGACGCCGGAGGCACCCTCGATGCGGGTTCACGCGATGCCGGTGCGAGCGACGCAGGCGTCGAGTGCATCACGGCGGCCGACTGCCCCGTGACGGGCGTGATGCAGCAGTTCTGTGGCGGGCTTCGTTCGGCGTGCGTGAACAATCGCTGCCTGCTCGAGTGCCCGGCGCCTGACGCCGGTCTGCGCACCTGTCAGAGCGATACGGCGGAGTGCCTGACGTGCAACGGCGCGACCCGGCAGTGCGCGATGTGTGACGCGCGGGTGTGTCTCTTCACCGTCGACCCGGTGCGCGGCAGCTGTCCCGCGCCGTTCGACGACGTTCAGCCGTTCCGCGTGCAGCCCTTCAGCGGGCGTTGCGGTGGCGGCATCATTCGTGACGGCGGCCTCGATGGCGTGTGGGTCGGCACGCTCGGCTTCGGCAGACTTCTCTTCGACATTCCCGCGCTCGGCGGCACGTGCCTGGGCAGCCCGCTCTTCACGCAGGTGCCGCGCACGTTGATCAGCTGCCCCGCGTGCACGTTCGTCGCCGAGGGCTGTGAGTGACGCTCAGGGCTTCTCGTGCGCAGCGACGAGGTCGTCGACGCGCTCGCCCTGCTTCCGAATGGCGATGCGGCAGTGCGTTCGGCCTGGAGTGGCTTGCGAGTCGAGCACGATGAACTGACCTCCGGCCGCCTCGACGAGCGCGCGGTCGTAGGCCATCAAGCGGTGGCAGGCGTGCACGTCACCGGTGCCGCGCAGCGGGCAGTGCACGGTGATCTCTGCGTACGCCGTCTCGGGCGTGCTGGCGGTACGCGCTTCGACATTCGTGACGTGTGCGGTCTTCCTCGACGCCAACAGCCGCTCCCACTCGGAGCCAATCGCCGCGGCCGTCGGCTCGACCGGCTTCGAGCCGCGCACCCACTTCGTCAGCGCGACGAACGTGGGCGTCAGCACCCGCTGCTCGAGCACGCGAAACCGGGAGCGCGTGACCGCCGCGTTCACCGCCAGCCCCAACGAGAACACCTTGCCGAACGCGCGCCGCAGCGTCGAAGCCATGTCACTCCTGGTCAGCTCAAGATGTTGTTCTTCGCCGTCAGCGCGGGAGGAGGCGTCTCGCCGAGCAGTTCGCGAAGATCGATCTCGATGGTGCGCGCCATCGAGCTGATGGGCACGTCGTTGGGGCCGCCCATGAAGGGGTTCTCAGACGCCTCGCCGATCTTCTCGAGCATGTGAAAGATCCACGAGACGATCGCCGAGCTGGGAATGGTGACCCACACGAAGTTCGGCCCCAGCTTGTGAAACTCGGGCAGCAACGCGAACGGCAGCGCGGCCACGAGCGCGGTCTTGAAGTAGCCGTTGAGGGTCGCGAACTGGCGCGGGTAGGGGAAGTTCTTGATGCGCTCGCAGCGGCCCTGGCAGTCGTAGAGCGCGGCGATGGTGCGCTCGAGCTCGATGAAGCGCAGCTCCGTGAGTTCTCCGGTGGCCGCGAGCGTTGCGACCGCCTTCGACTGCGCCGCGAGCGTGTGGGTGGCGCGGTTCTTCGTCGCGATGACGCGGGCGTGCTCGGCCTCGGGCAGCAGGGCCTTCAGCTCGGCGCTCAAGTCGCCCTGCCACTCGGGCACGTCGTAGAAGTGCTGGTAGCTCTTGTTGTCATGGCGATCGACGGTCTCCCACGCGCGCTTCTCACGCAGCTGAAGGCGCAGCGCCGTCAGCCACGCGAGGTGCCGCTCGATGAGCTGCTTCTTCGCGCTCGTGTTCGCCGTCGGCAGGTCGAGCGCCTGCACCGCCCAGGTGCGGCTCAAGTTGATGATGGAGCCCCAGATCTGTCGTGCCTCCCACAGGCGCCCGTACGCCGCGTTGTTCTGAAAGCCGGTGACGAACGCGACGGCCGTGCCCACGAGCGCCACCGGTTGCCACGGCAGCACGAGCCAGTGCTGGTCGAACACCGCCCACGCGACGGTGGGCACGGTCGCCACCACGAGGAACAGGACGATGGCGAAGCGCGTCCACGCGAGGACTTCGCGCAGCGAGTAGTGCTTTCCGGCGTGCATCAGGCGCAGATAGCAGGCCACTCGGGGCTCTGCCGCGCCAACCCGTCACATGTCGAAGTCGGGCCGCGACGCGATGATGCTCTGCCACTGCTCGAGTGAAGCGTGCCGCTCGGCCGACGGGCCATCGGCGAAGTAGCCGAAGTTGTCTCCGAAGGTGCGCGACAGCTCTTCGATGGCCGACAGCCGCAGGTCGAAGTCGTCGCTCGCGAGCGCCTCGACGAGCCACTCGATGCGGCGCTGCGAACGGGCGCGGGCGTACCAGGCCGTCCACGCGCGGGGCTGCGGGCCGAAGTTGTTCCGGGTGATCTCCTTGAGCGCCTCGGCGGCCGACGTCGCCACCAGCTCGTCGTCGCTGCCCGTGAGGTTGATGAGCCCGTCGATGGCTTCACGGTCGTGCAGCACGCCGAGCGCGCGCGCCGCCAGCGAACGCCGAAGCGGGTCCGTCGAGGCCAGCTCCTGGCGCAGCTCGTACATGCGCGTCTGAAACGTTGGCAGGTACCGCAACGACGTCGCCGCGGCGCGCGCCGCCGACGAGATGTCGGGCTCGAGGTCGAACAGGCCACGCAGCACGCCGTCGATGACCTCGGGGTAGCGCAGGGCGCCCGCGGTGAGCAGCGCCAGGTATCGCGCGTCGGAGTCGGACGAGTCGAGAATCGGCGCGATGGCGACGGCCGCCGGGTGCCCCAGCCGTGTCAGGGCTCCCGGAATCGGGCCCAGCTCGTCGGGCTCTGGCAGCTCCACCACGGGCAGCCGCGACCACCCCGTCGGCCCGGGGAAGGCATGGGCCAGCGCGCCAGCCGAAGCCTCGGGCGTCTTCATCAGCTCGAGCATCGCCATCGAGCGCTCGCTCGGGTCGGGCCCCGTCAGCAGCGAGATGAGCCCATTGAACCACTCGGCGTCGGCGGGCACCTCGCCTGTCGTCGCCACCGCCTCCTGCTGCGGCAGCAACGCGGCCTCGGCGAACGCCTGCGGCGCCTTCGGGTTCTGTTTGCGGAACAGAATGAGGTCGTGGAACGCGGTCGGCAGGTCCTGACAGAAGAGGATGAAGTCGGCGAGCCGGCGCTGGCTGACGGGGCGCGAACCACAATCGCCGTACAGCATCGCCACCAGCCGTGACTGCACCTCGACCGGCCACACGAACACCGTGCGCGGCGCGCGGCCCAGCAACGCGAGGTAGTGCTGCGTCAGCGCATCGGGCGGCAGCGGGCCGACGTAGCTGCCTCGCGTGAGCGCCACCGTGCGAAACACACTCGCGGCGTCGAGCGGCACCGCGAGCTGTCGAACGGCCTCGGCGTCACCACCGCGCGAGTCCCAGCCGACGGCCGCTCCACGCACCACCGCGAAGGCCGAGACGAAGTCGAAGGCCCGGCGGCCGTACTCGAGCACCACGTTGATGAGCGCGTCGCGATCGGTCGTGTTCTCTTTGAGCGACTGACGGGCCTGCGCCAGCGTCCACTCCGTCGCGCTCGACGGCGCGAGGCCGGGAGGCGCGGGGTAGACGGGCTGCTGCGACGCGATGGCGGCCGACGACTGCGGCCATGCGGGCGAGGCTCCGGGCGGCGGCACCTGCCACGCCTCCTGCGCGGGCACCTCGGGCAACGGCGTGGGCGCGGCGGGAGCAACCTGGCTGTAGGGCTCGGTCAACGGAACGACGCCGGTCGAAGCGCGAGGCGTCGAGGCGCGAGGAGGCGCCGCGGCGGGTGGAGGCACGGCCATCGCGCCGGTGAACGAGGGCGGCGGGCGCGTCGGCTTCGGGAGCGCGGGCGGCGGCTCGGGCGGAACGTTGGGCGGCGGTGCTTCGGGCGCCTCGAGCATCGCGTTCACGTCTGAGAAGTCGGTCTCGTCGGCGGCCACGGTCGCGCCCAGCGGCGCGGGCTCGGGCGGCGTGGGCCGCGCTTCGGGCGCGTGCTCGGCCGTCGGCGGCATCGGTACGGGCGCGGGCTTCTTCGTCGCCGGCTTCGCCGCAGGTTGAACGAAGGCTCCGGTGCCGCGCCGCGACTCGGCCGGCTGCACCTTCTCGGGAGGTGGGCGGGCAGCCGACGCAGGCTGAACCCACGAAGGGCCGACGGGCGCCATCGACGGCGGCGGAGGCGGCGGCGCCGACGTTCGAGGCGGCAGGACTCCGCCGGGGAACACCATGGCGTGCTGCGCGCCGTCGGTCGTCGAGAGCTGCTTCGCGAAGTTCGCGTAGCCCTTCAAGTCGAGCACGCGCGTCGAGTCGTGCTCGTCGAGCGGCACCGCCTGCGCGCCCGAGTCGTCGCCGCCACGCGCGTAGCGGGAGTAGGCCGTCGGGTCGATGACGGTGGTGTGGTGCTCTTCTCCTTCACCCAGCGGCACCGCGTCGCTCGCCACCACCACGCTCGGCTCGTCGACGACCTCGATTCTCTTCTTCTTCTTCTTGGGCGCCGTCAGCAGCAGCGGCACGTCGTCGATGCCGTCCAGGCTGCGCTCCACCACCTCCACCGACAACGAGTCCGTCTCGCCACCGATGAGCGGGTTGTCGTCGACGTCGGGAACGGGCGGCTTCGACGGGGCGCCTCTCGACGGCGCCGGCTCTGGCGAGGGGCGGGGGGGCTCGGGCCGCGACGGGTCGAGCTGCTTGAGCACGCGCGCCACCATCGGCTCGAGCGGCTGGCCATAGATGACGGCCTGCCAGTCACGCACGCGCGCTTCGATGGCCACCCACAGCTCGAGCTTTCGCCCCAGCAGAAAGCCGACGTCTTTGAGCTGCGAGGTGGGCACCGGGTACGCGCAAGCGACGTGCAGCGTCTGCCCATCGAGCGAGAGCGGCACCACGCCCAGCTGCTTCGACATCTTGTACGGCATCAACGGCCCGGCTTCGGTGTTCGGCTCGAAGTCGGCCAGGTTCACCAGCCGAATGCCGCTGACGTCGCTGATGGCCTGCAGCACGCCCGTCTCGGAGATGGCGTTGAGCGACAGCAGCGACGTGTCGAGCCCCACCTTCGCCTTCTCGGCGCGCTTGAGCGCTTCGTCGACGAGGCGGGCCGAGACGAGGCCTTTCGCCATCAGGTGCTGGGCGAGGCGTTGGGCCATGAGCGGTGGCTCGTTCTAGCGCGACCGCGTCAAACCGCGGCCTTCAATCGCACCACGAACGTCGACGTCAGCTTGTCGTGCAGCGTCTGGCCCCGGCGGTCGAACAGCGCCAGCCAGAAGCCCGAGAGAAAGAGCGTGAAGCTTGCGAGCGAGAGCGCGGCCCGCACGAGCGCACGGCCGGCGTGCGGCGCGTGGCCCGACGCATCGACGAGGTGAATGCCGAGCAGGCGGCGGCCGGGCGTGCGGCCTCTCCAGAGGAACGCGAAGAGCGTCGTGTAGACGAAGGCGACGAAGCCGACGACGCCGAGGCCGGGCAGCGCGACCTTGAGCAGCAGCGACGGGCTGGGCTTGCCGATGACGGCGAGCGCCGCGGCGAAGAAGCCACCCACCACGACGCCGATGACGATGAGGTCGAACACCCACGCGAAGCTTCGGCGCCAGAGCGAGGCGGGCGTCGCGAGCACGTCGCCCTGCAGCGCCTCCTCCTCCGACTCGGCGGGCTCACTCGCGGGCGCTTCGAAGGCGGGCACTTCACCGAAGTCGGGCGTGACGGCGGGCATGGGCGCGGGCTGGTGCTGATCGAGCACGCGCGTGGGGCCGACGGGCGGCATCGGCGCGCTGGCGTCGTCTTTCGTCGAGACGACGGGCGTGTCGCGGCGCTGCGCGTACGGGCCTGGAATGCCCGGCTGCGTCACCACGAGGTGGCTCGGCATCGACTGCGGCAGCTCGGAGAAGGCCGGCTGCACCTGCTGGCGCGGAATCGCCGGGCGGTTCGGCGTGGTGGCGAACTCCTCAGCGGCCTCGACGGCGGGCGTCGGCGCAACGGGCACGTGGGCAGGCGCGTACGACGCGCGCTGGCTGTGGCCCGAGGGCGCGGTGGCGCCCTGCACCGGGCTCGCGGCCGTCAGCTTCACGGGCTGAACCGGAATGGTCGGCGCCTCGACGATGGGCTCGGGCGCCGTCGGGCGCGCAGCCGCCCAGTCGGTCGGAGAGGGCGGTGCCTGTCGCGGAACGGCGGGGGCCGGCGGGCGAGGTGCAGGCGCGGCTGGTGCGCGGCTCATTGCCGGCGGAGCGGGGTGCGCGTTCGGCGGGCGGGCGGCGACCGGCGCGGCCTGCGGCGCGGGCGCTCGGGGCGGGGGCGGTCGAGGCGCCGGCGCACCACCCGGGAGAGGGACGGGCGCGGCTGCGGCGGCTCGGGGCGGCGGCGGCGCCGGGCGCGCTTGCTGATGTGGCGCGGGAGCCTGCGCGCGCGCCTGAAGCCCGGGAGGAACCTGCTGCACCGGCGAGCGGGTGACCTGCGGGGCCGGCGGCGCGTTGGCGGGAGCCGCGGTGACCTGCAGCGGCGGGCGCGCCTGCGCCATCGCGCGCTGAGGCGTCTGCGTGGTGGCGGCGAGCTCGAAGTGCGTCGGCTCGCGCGCGGGGTTTCCCGGCGTCACGGTGCCCGGCGTGGAGGGCGTCTTCGTGCGCGGCGGCGCGGCAGGCGGTGGCTTCGCCATGAACGGCCCGGGAATTCCCGGCTGCGTCATCGCGCCTTCGCGGCCGGCGGTCTGCGTCTTCAGCTCTTCGAAAGACGGCGCCTGACGGTTGCGGCGGTCGAGGTTCAGGTCGCGCTGGAGGATGTCGGGGGTCTGCTCCGGCGCGGGGTCGAGCGGCTTCTTCGGGTCGTTGCTCACGTCGTGATGAGACGACGACTCTGTGAAGTGCGCAAGAAAACCTACAGCGTCCTACACGATTGGTTGATCAGCCGCTGATCAGCCCAGCAGGCCCTCGAGGTGGCGAATCACGGCCAGCGCCGCGAGGGCCGCCGTCTCGGTGCGCAGCACGTTCTTTCCCAGCGTCACGGCCTGCGCGCCAGCCGCGACGAGGGCCGCCACTTCGGCGCGATCGAGCCCACCTTCAGGACCGATGACGAGCGCGATGGGCTGATCAGCCGCCAGCGTCTCCAGCGCGCGTGAAAGGGGCAGCGCCTTCTCTGCTTCGTCCAGCACGAGCACGGCCGTGCCTGGCAGCGAGAGCTCGTCGAGCGAACACGGAGGCAGAACGTCGGGCACGTCGGCGCGGCCACACTGTCTGGCGGCCTCTTCGACGATGCGGCGCCAGCGCTCGAGCTTCTTCTCCTCTTTCCCCTCGAGCTTCACGATGCTGCGTCGCGCGGCGGCGGGCAGAAACGCGCTCGCGCCCAGCTCGGTGCCCTTCTGCAGCACGAGCTCGAGCTTGTCGGCCTTGGGCAAGCCCTGAACGATGGTGACGCGCCGGGGTTCAGGCCTCGCGCGCGCGACACCGAGCTCCATCGTCAGCGCGCTCTCTTTCACGTCGACGACCTTCGCGTCGAACGCCTGCCCGTGCCCGTCGAACACCTCGATGGCGTCGCCTGCCTTCACGCGCAGCACGACGGCCAAATGGTGAAACGCCGGCCCCGTCAGCTCGAGCGCTCCCTGCGCCGCGCCGGGAACGAAGACGCGCTTCATGCCCTGGCCA
>JAEUJR010000848.1 GCA_016793585.1 Archangium sp. | reverse complement strand
CGGGGCTCGAGGCGGAGGGCTTCAATCAGTTGCAGGGTTCGATGCTCTCGACCGGCAAGACTGCCACCGCTTCGGTTGGCGCTGCGTTCAGCACGCTGCAGCGCGAGTACCTGCTGTTGCTGGCGGTGCTCCGTGCGATTCGCGGGCAGCTGCTCCGCGCGGACCCTCGCGACGAGAACGCCGCTCGTCTGGCCGACATCATCGCCAACCGCGCGCAGCTCACTGTCATCGAGGCGAAGGAAGAGGGTGGCGCTCGCAAGGCCACCAAGAGCCGTTCGCAAGAGGCGACCCGCGCTGAGATTGAACGTGACGCAGTCGATCTCATCGACTTCTCCGCGATGGCCTCGACCCTCGCGGCCCGTGGCTGGAACGCGACGCGACTGAACAAGCTGCGCAATGACGCCAAGGCGCTCAGCGGAAAGCTCGGAGATCGCGCCGCCTCGAAGGGCGCTGCCAAGGAAGCCACGAAGAGCGAACGTGAGGCGGTCACGCGCCAGTCGGCGGCGTGGGACTCGGCCTACTCCCTGCGCACACTGGCCCGTAGGGACACTCGCGTTGCCGCCCTGCTTGCCGAGGCGCGTCGATAACCTGCTGAAATAGCAGCTCACTTGAGGGTGGGAGGGTCTGCAGAACTGCTGGAAGGGGTCGCGGGAGACCTCGTCAGGGTGCTCCCGTGTCCTCGCCATGGTTGCTCTGGAACCCGTGAGGGTGAGCTGGGCGACCATGCAGCCCTCACAGAAGAAGTGGCGAGGGTCTGCGGCGTTGGTGGCGACCCATTGCGGAAGTGCTCGCAGGCTGCGCAGAACTCGTGACTCACGCCACCAAGTCGCCAGGGAGGGTCACCGTCGCCATGAGACGAGCCAGCGTCGCAACCAAGCCGCCACGAACCAGCAACAAGCAACTGAAGCTCATCGACCGGCTGCTCGCGTGCCCAGTGAAGAACTGGTTCGTGCCGCTCGCGTCGGAGTCGACACGCTCGCTGAAGCCGTGGACCTCGCGCGGCCCTCGTTCGACTACCGCTTGAGCGCCGCCTCCAGGAACTCCCGGGTGCGCTTCCACGCGGCGCGAGCGCCTTCTCCGTTCGCTTGCGGAGAGCCACCGTACAGGTCGAACACGCCACCATCGGGCCGCTCGACCAGAATCGTGCTGCCCATCGGCAAGCCCACGTAGCCCGGGTTCAACGCATGCCCCGCTCCGGGGTAACACTCGCGCCCATCGAGCGGGAACCGGCCCACGTGCCCTGCATCGACCAGCCGGCCCCACGCCATGTCTGACAACGGACACGACGGCCACACCTGGTCATCCTGCGCGCCAATCAACAACACCGGGCCGCCAATTCGCTCCACCTGAATCGCTGCCGCCTCGATCGCCGCCGCAGGCGCCTGCCGAAGCGTCTCATTCCACACCTCGCGCAGCGTCACCTCGACTCCGCCATCAGAATACGTGCGCCGCATCGACGGTACGTTCGCCCACGGCACGTACCCCACGCCGGCATCCGCGAACGTCCACGACGGCTCGGTCCACACGTCCCACGCGGGCCACGAGAGTCCGCTCCCGACCACCGACACCACCGCCTTCACCTGCGAAGACACCGACCCGACCAGCAACGCCGCCTCCGACCCGCGCGACACGCCAATCACTGCAATCTTGTCAGCCTTCGCTCCGGGGTATTCCTTCGCCACTTCAATGGCAGACAAGAAATACTCGAGCGGAATTCGGTCTATGTTCTGGGGCAGCGTCTCGAGCCCCCAATACGACAACGCAAACACCAGATACCCATCGTGCACGAACGTACGCGCCAGCTCGTTCGTCACCACGCTCCCGCCTTCACTGCCGCCAATCGCGATCACGATCGGCCACGGAGGCGGCGTCGACGGCAGATACAAGTCACCGTACACGCCCCGCGCTCCACGCACCGGCAACACATCGATGCCCTGCTGCAGCGCCCGCCTCGGCCAGTTCACCTCGAGGTAGTTCGCCGCTCCCCAGTCGGCGAGCACGTTCACGTCCTGTACGAACAGCCCGCCCTCCGACGAGTACACGGGCCCATCAGGGTCGACGCCTCGCCACGACCCGCTCACCGGAGCGTCGCGCGCCGTACTCACCACGCCATCGAAGTCGGCCTTGAAGACCGCGTACGCGAACCCACCCACCGCCTGCCCGAAGATCATGTCCAACGGCCGGCACGGAGGCAGCCCTTCGACCACCACGTTCGCGCTCTCCCACGCCAGGAACCCCGCGTCGGGCACCCCGCCATCGGCCGTGATTCGAATCGTGGGTGAGTACTCCCGCTGGGTGGGGATGCACCGGGGATCACTCACGTCGTACGTGAACGGCCCCGCCCCCTGCCCCTGAAACGACTTCGCAGGCCCGCACCCGAGCGCCATGAGCAGTGCCACTGTCGCCAGGCGCTTCTGCATTCGCCAGACAGGGTAGCACCGGTTGCTCGTGCGACCCCTTTGTTGGTAGTGCCCAACGCGCTCCGTCATGATTCCAGGCCTGCTGCTCCTCGTGTCGCTCTCTGCTCCGCCTCCCGCGGAGAAACCCATCAAGCCCATTCCTGTCCTCGCGAAGGAGCCCA
>JAEUJR010000801.1 GCA_016793585.1 Archangium sp. | reverse complement strand
GGCGTCGACGGTGGCGCGGGAGGGGGAGCGACAGGCGGAGGGACGGCTGGCGGCTCCACGGCTGGCGGCTCCACGGCTGGCGGCTCCACGGCTGGCGGCTCGACAGCTGGTGGCTCAACGGCCGGTGGTTCAGCGGCGGGCGGTCCGAAGGCAGGCGGTTCGACGGCAGGCGGTTCGACGGCAGGCGGCTCAACGGCCGGCGGCTCGGCGGTGGGCGCGGATGCTGGTGCTGCTGTGAACGTTCCGGCAATCCTGTGGAGCACTTCTGAAGTTCGAAGAGATGAGACTGCCGTTGCGCTCGTGATCAGCGATGAGCCAATCTTGAATTCCCAAGCCAGCGTCTGGGTTGGCTTTGCTCCGACACTACCCACTGCAATGGCCGCCTGTTCCAGTGCAGGTCTAGTCTGTCCAAACGGGCGAAGCTGTCAGTGCTTTGAAGTCGACGCCAGCAGTCTTCCCCTACAAGGGTTGACAGCGACATGGGATACACGCTTCATTGTAACAAGGGATGGCGGAGTAGAGAACCGGGACGGGGGACCGTTTTCCGCGACCCGAATCCGATGGCAACTCGATGCGGGCTCGAGTTCAGGTTCATTGCGCCACAACGCCCCAGCAATCGATAGCAGCGGTAAGCTGTACGTTCCTGGCCACCCGGACATCCGAGTGATTTCTCCGGAGGGTGCAGTTGTCGGCGTCATCACGACGAGTTCGCGTTTGGCACATGTTGCGCTGGGGCGGTATGCGAACCAAGAAGTGATCTACTCAGTTTGGGGTGGAGGGGGTGATGGTGAGATCAAGTCATTCTCTGCAATATCCAGGCAGTCGATAGGCAGTCTGTCTACGTTTGGAACCCGGGGGCAGGCACAAGCACCTGCGGTTGTGGTTCTCGATGGTGGTGTTTGGGCGGTTGCCACGACATTCAACGAATACACACCAGCCTCCGCTCAAGCTCATCTGCTCCTCTACTCAATCTCGAACCTCCTCCGCCTGAATGGCGATGTAAACGGGCCCGCCCGAGTCGCAGCAGATACTCCTGAGGCCAACCTCGTCGCTGACGGCGCTCTTGTCTGGATTCCGGTCATGCGTGCGATTCCCGGAGGTGCGGCTCCCGGCGTGGTCTCGGCGGACATGGAGAGTCCAACATTCTCACCCATCACCACTGCCCCTGACGCTGGGAGCATCACCGGGCTCAGTCTCTCTCCTTCGGGACCCATCGTGGCGGGCGACTTTCTTTGGACTGCACCGGGGTATGTACAGAACAGCACCGTTCCGAGGCCATCGGCCCCTGTTATTCGAGCATCGGGGGAGCTCATTGTTTCTTCGGGCTACAACCTCTGGTCACTGAGTTCAGTCTCGGCAACGGCCCCAACGATAATTCACTCAACTACCAGTACCTTCGGAACAACTCCTGTCCTTGGACGACCACGCAATTCCGGCCCGAGTAGGGGCTATGCGGTGACTGACAACGGAGAGGTCGTGGTCTTCGAGGGTACGACTTATCTCCTTTCTATGCAGTTGAACCAACCGGGATTGCCGAGCCACCCTGTTCTAGATTGCAATCGAGCCCATCCAATGAGTGGCACAGGCATTCTCTACATTGCATTCAACAGTGGCGCGGTCGTCGCGTTGATCGTCGATTCGCCCGGACTCGACCCGACTTCCCCGTGGCCGAAATACCAGCGAACGGCAGGCAACCACGGCAACGCTGCGGCCGTCTTCCCGCTCAACGACGGCTGTCCTCCGTAGCGACATGAACGCGATCCAACTGCTGGTCATGCTGACGGCAGCGGTCTCAATCGCGGCGCCGGTCAAAGACCCTCGCGGCTTCCGCTTCGAGGTGCCCGCCGGGTTCGAAGCCCAGCCCGACCTCGCGACCGGAATCCGAACCTGGCAGCGCGCGAATCAAGACAGCCCCTCGTTCGCCGCGCTCACGCTCACCGGCCTCGGTGGAACCATCGCGCAGGTGCCCACCAACCACGCCATCGTCGAGTCGAGCGCACGAGAAGCAGCCGCTTCAGCGGGCATCACGATGGAGTCCTTCACCTACCGCACCCTCGTCTGGAAGGACCTCGAGCTCGAAGTGCTCGAGTCACGCGCCAACGCGAACGGTACCGAGCTCTTTCAGCTGACGGTGCAGCTGCCCTTCGAACGCGAAGCCATGCAGGTCGGGTTGCTCGGCCTCGCATCGAGCGACGCGCTGCTCCGGCACGACTTCGACACCTTCATCCGCTCCTTCGACGGCCCCGTCACCTGGAAGACCGCTGCCCAGCGCCACGACCGTCAGCACGGGCAGCTCCTCGGTTCGGTCTTCGCGCTGCTCGTGGTGCTCGCGTTTCCGCTCGGCGCGTGGCTCCTGCTTCGCAAACGCACGCGCTGATCAATGCGCGGCCGACCGCTGGTTGAACTCGTCGAGCGAGAGCGAGGTAGGCGCCGGAGCCGCCTCTACCGCCGAGGCCCCCTTCGGCTTCGCCTTCGCCGAGTACGACTCCTGGAACGTCTTCTGGTGCTTCGTCCACTCCTGCTGATTCACCGGCGCCTTCAGCTCCTGCTCGGTCAACGTGCGGCCCTGCGCGGTCGCTTCACGAATGCGCTCCTCGCGAATCTGCGCCACCACCTCGAGCACCGCGTCGTCGATGGCGAACAACCCACCAGCCGGTGAGTAGTCGGCGCCGCACGCGCTCGCGCCACCCATCGTCGACAGCCCGCGCGAGCCGCGCACCGAGAACAACCCGTGCCCCGGCGTCAGCCCCTTCACCGCGCCCGCGTCGAGCCGCCCCTCGAACACCACCTTGCCCGTCGTCGCGTCCTTCACGGTGACGTCGTTGCCGTCGTAGTAGCTGAACATCCACAGCTCGCCCGACGTGGTGACGAGGAACTCGTTGTCGATCTGCGTGCCCTCGAGCCCCGCCGCGAAGTGGTGCTCGGCGTAGCCCGTCTTGTAGTGCTCGAGCGCCGCGACGACGACGTTCACCGGCACGTCCGACTCCACGCTCACGTACTTGTCCGTCAGCGTCAGCGTCTTCGCGCCGCCGCCCTTCACCACGCCCTGGAACAACACCTTCTTCTCGACCAGGTCGGTGATGACGACCTTCGCGTCGAGGCGCGGCGCGAGCACGTTCAAGTCGTTCACGCCGTTGGTGACGCTGCCGACGAAGGTGTGAAACGACTTGCCGCCCGCGGAGCCGTTGTCGGCCGGCACCGTGAAGCCCTCGTCCCAATACGCCTGCGCGGTGAACGTACCGCTCGAGGCGACCAGCTCGAGCGTCGCGCCCACGGCCACGTCGAGCTCCCGAATCAGCGTGAGCGACTCGCCCTTCTTCAGCGTCGCCTTCTTGAGGAGCTTCTCCTGCTTCGGCGCGCGCACCTCGAGCGAGAGGTCTTCCATCGCCCAGATGACGACCCGCTCCTTGCCGGTGCTCGACATCGGCGGCGTCTGCAGGAACATGTGGTTGCTGCGGAACGAGCCGGTCTCGTCTTTGCCGAAGTAGCCGACGCACGTGCAGCTCTGGGGGGTGCCGACCAGAATCGCGGCCTTCTTGTCAGACAGAAACCCGAACGTGCCCTGCCCCGTCTTCACCACCGTCGCGTCGCCGCGGTGCACGGTGCCTTCCCACAACGTGCCCTTCTTGCCCGTGAGGCTGATGATGCGCACGTGGGTGTCCGACTCGTAGCCCTGCACGATGGCCTCTCCGGCCGTGTAGAAATAGGTCGTGTAGAGCTGCTTCGGCGCCTCGGGCTTCGCGGGCGCAGTCAGAGGCAAAGCTGCGATCGACAACGTGGCCATCGCAAGAAAGAGCGTGCTGGGCATGGTGGCCCTTCAACGCACCACCTCGCGTGGCGATCTGTCGTGCGACGCTTTTCAGCGATTCTCTGCGCTTGTCACATCAGGTCGTCGCAGGGCGTGCCGAGCTTCTCGCCGGCGTAGGGGCCCAGCTCGACGTACACCATGCGCGCGTTGCGGAACGTGTCGAGGTCGACCTCGGTCAGCTTCAGCTCGGTCTTGCCCTTGACCCACTTCTTCTCGCCGGTGCCGGTGACGAGGCGCAGCGAGCCGTCCTTCGTCGCGAAAATCTGGCCCTGGTCGTCGTCGACCACGTCTTTGAGCGCGGCGAGCTTCATCTTGCCGCGCGGGCCGATGAAGACGCGCCAGTCACGGCGGTCGGCGTCGTCATCGGTGCGGAGGCGGTCGACGAGGTAGTAGGTGCCGGTGTCGTCGCGGAACAGGCTCGCGGGCCGACGAGTCCACTTCGAGCCGCGGAACTCGGCCGAGCCCAGCATCTTCGTGAGCTCGTCTTTCGGAACCTTCGTCAGCTTCGTGGTGATGTCGGCGCAGGTGTTGTCGAACGCCCGGCCGTCGTCCTTCATGTTGAACGACGCGTAGCTGTTCTCGGCCCGGTACACGCGCGGGTCCCAGTAGCTCAGGCTGAAGCTCTCGGTGCCGCTCGCGCCCCCGCCGATGGTGCGCATGAGGTGAAACACCTTGCCGTCGCCGTAGAGCGTCGGGCCCGAGAGCGGCTCCTTCGCGTTGTAGATGACGTAGTGGCCCTTGCCGTCGGTGACGGCCCCCATCGAGTCCTTCTTGTCGGTGAGGTCGACCTTCTTGTCCGGTCCGGTCTGCGCGAGGACGGCGAGAGCGATGACGATGGCGTGCATGGCGGCGTTCTACCTCGAAAAGTGGCTGATCCACTCCTGATGGAGCGTGTCGTGGTGACCGATGCACCCGGACGCCAGCGCGTGCGCGCCATTCAGGCAGCGCTTCACGTTCGTCGACGACGCCCGCGTAACCCCTCAAGTCCGTTCTGTTCTTCATGTGGTGTGTCAGAGTGCGCCCCGCGATGGCTGACGCGTTGAGCCCGGGAGTGGTGGTGGCGGGCACGTTCGAGGTCGAGCGGCTGCTCGGCCGCGGCGGCATGGGTGAGGTGTGGCTCGGGCGGCATCAGCGGCTCGCGGGCAAGCAGGTCGCCATCAAGGTGCTGCACACCCAGGGCGCGCTGCCGCCAGAAGCCCTCGCGCGGTTTCGTCGCGAGGCTGAAATCGCGGTGCGGCTCGAGCACCCGAACATCGTGCAGGTGCTCGACTTCAACAGC
>JAEUJR010000784.1 GCA_016793585.1 Archangium sp. | reverse complement strand
CTTCACCACGAACGAAGGGCGACTGCACGCTGGCGTCGTCGAACTGGGCGTGCGGGTGCTGGCCTCGCTCACGAAGAAGCAGCTGAAGCGGCTGAAACAGAACGCCGAACGGCTCGGTGATGCACGCTCCGACCTCGTCATCGAAGCCTCGCGTCAGGCCGTCGGTCGAGTTCTCCTCGCAGAGGCGGCAGCCCTCGCCTTCAGGCTCTCATTCCGAGAACTCCGCGTGCTTCCTTGACGTCAGCGCGACTTGCCTGAGAGCGCACGCTCGAGGTCTTCCGCAAGGTCGCTCCACTCGACCTCGGAGGGCGGGCCGCGCTGCTCGACGTGCACGGCCGTGATGCGCTGCTGCGGCTCCTGCGTCGGGTCGCCCAGATAGATGCCCGGCTCGAACTCCACGCGCACCGACAGCGACGGCGTCGCGCGCTTCACGTCGACGTAGCAGCCACCGCCGACCTGCTCTCCGCGCACCCACTCGCGCTTCTCGAGCCCGATGAGCCGGCCCGACGCGACCGACGTGTCGACCCATCGCTGCAGCACCTTCGACAGCGCGTGCACGTCGGCGAAGCGCTGCGTCTTTCGCTGCAGCTGCGGAAGCGCCTCGTCGCTCATCACCTTCGCCCACGCGTCGCGCACCTCGGCGCTCAGGTGCAGTGGGTGAACGACCCCGACCTCGAGCTCTGGCGACATGGGCACTGGCTGGCCCTTCTCGTCGACGGGCGCCGCGCCCTCGAGCCGGAACACGCGCTTCATCGTCGCCCCGCTCCACTGGCCCCACAGCACCCGGCGCGCGACGAGCGAGGTAAGCCCATGCATCGCGTACGTCTCGGTGAAGTGGTCGAGCTTCATGCGCCGCTGACCCGACATTCGGCGCTCGAGCCGTTCGACGACCTCTTTGAGCACCGAAGCAGCGCGCTTCTTGAGTCCCGCGAGCTCTTCGTCACGCTCGTCGTCGCCGGTCTCGGGCAACGACTTCAGCACCGAACCTTCGTCGTCGACGAAGCGCACTTTGCCGGCGCTCCATTCGAGGAAGATGGGCTCGTCGGTCGGCAGCCGGCCATCGGGGCGCAGGCCGAAGTCGGGCACCAGCCGCTCGGCCAGCTCGTCGTCGGTGAAGCCCATCTTCTCGGCCGTCGACGTGAAGATGAGCTCGGCGCGCGCGCGGAAGGCCTTCGACCGCACCTTGCGAATCAGCTGGTGCAGCGCCGACAGGCTCGCCCGGCTGCGCATCGCGCCCAGCACCTCGGCCATCTCCTGCGCGCGTGACGAGAGCCCCTTCGGCGCCAGCATCGCCGCCTGGCTCGCGAGGAACTGCGCGGTCGCGTCATCACCGAAGTGTGCGCACGACTGCAGCATCCACCGCTCCTTCGGCGGAGCCCCGACGCGCAGCCACACCTCGAGCAACGCGCGGCTCATGGCGGCGAGCGAGCCGGCGCGGAACTTCGCACGGGCCTCGTCGACCCACGGCGCACCGTCGAGCGGCGTCACCTTGAGCAACTGAACGAACGCCTCGAGCGTCTCGGCCTGCAGCGCCGAGCCACCATCTTCCGAGACTGGCCGCGGCAGACTCGAAGGCACGAGCCACTCGGGCAACGATGGCCGTCGGGTGGGCAGCACCGCACCGCCCGAGAGCACCTCGTCGACCCGTGCCTTCACCTCATCTGAGAAGTGCGAGAGCCCCTTCGTCCACGCCTCGAAGGCCGAGCGTTTGATGAACCGCAGCGCCGACGTCGGCTCCACCGCCGCCTTCGTTCCAGAGAGCGCAGCAGGCACGAGCGCCGCCGTCGCGACTTCACCGAAGCGTGTGAGCCACGTGCGCGCGGTCTGCTGCAGCGTGGCGCGTGGTGCGTCGAGCGCGCCCGCCATGACCGGAGCGACGCGCACCGACTCGAACGGCGCCAGCGCCGACAGCAGCGACGGGTTGGCCTTCACCACCTCGAGCGACTTCTGCAGGCCCGCGACGCCGAACCGCACGGCGAGCAGCGAGAGCGTCTCTTCGTCGACATACACGCTCGAGGGCGCGAGCTCGGCCCACGCCTTCAGCGCGCTCGTGTCGCCGACGTCGAGCAGCAGGTACGCCGCGCGAAACGGTCGCGACCTCCAGTCCGAGAGGAAGTCTTCGTCGCGATGGGCGACGTCGGGCACCTTCACGGCCTGGGCGTGCATCACCTCGGGCAGCTCGGGCACGTCGACTTTGAGCGCCGCGCGTTTGGGCCGCTTGACGTCCCACGGGCTCGTCCACCCCGTGAAGGGCGGCAGTGAAGCGCCGGCGTCATCGAGGCGCTTCTTCCAGCTGGGCCGCTCGTTCTGGGGAACCGTCGAGACCAGCTCGGGCCGCGAGAGCAGCAGCTCGAACATCAACGCCTCGAGGGTCGTGCGCAGGCGCTCGGCGCGCTCCTCCGAGACTGGCGCAGCGCGAGCCTTCAACACGGCCGTCAGCAGCCGCTCGGGCGGAGCGCTCTGAACGCGCTCCCACACCTGCGCGGCGTCGACGAACTGGCACCACGACGCCAACACGCGCTCGTCGTGCGGAGGGCACGCCTGCGCGAGCTCGTGAATCGTCGAGGCGAGCCACGCCTGGTCGAGCCAGGGGTGGGCCATCACGACGTCGAGCCTGCGAACGACCTCGTCAGCGGGGTTCATGGCGCGCCTTCATGCCATGGACGACTGCGAGGGTGAGGCCTGTCACGATGGCCTCCGTGCAGCCGATGCTGAAGCTGGCGTTGCTCGACGAGCTCGAACGGCGCCGCCACCAGTCGTGGGAGTGGGTCGAGTCGGTGCTCCCACCCGAGCTGGCACGCGCGTGGAGCGAGTGGCCCTCGGGCACGCACAACCCCGACGCTGAGGCGTGGTTGCTCGAGCTGCCCCTCGACGACGACGCGCTTCGGCACCTCACCAGTCTGACGCTCGACGGAGACCGCGACGTCTACCGCTGGGTGTTCGACGACTGGTGGCACGAAGGCGAGCACTGTTGCATCACCTCGCTCGATGGCCTCGAGCGCTGCACCACCCTCACGTCACTCACGCTCGGCCAGGGCGTCGTGCGCCGCTGCAGTCTGCGGCCGCTCGCGCAGCTGACGCACCTCGAACGCCTCTCGCTCTGCGCGCTCGACGAACACACCGACGAAGACGCGCTGCTCCACGTTCGCAGCGTCGAAGTGTCGAACCTCGAGACCTCTCCGACGCCCGGGCGCTGGCTCAGCGCCTCACGACGACGGTCTTGAGCGGCGGCCGCTTCGTCGACGGCGTCTCGCGCACCAACTGCTGGTGAACGAGCTGCGCCGAGAGAATGCCCACCACCGCCATGTTGTCGGTGTTCGAGAACTGCTCGTCGTTCGAGCGCGTGAGGCACTTCTTCCAGAGCGCTCCGACGGGCCCGGGCGCGAACAAGCCCGACGCCTTCAGCGCCGCCTCGCTCATGCACTCGTCGACCCACGCGGGCCGCTCGGCGCCGATGAAGCTCAGCGCATCGGGAGCCCGGTACGGCTGCTTGGGCCGCTTGAGAATCTCGTCGGTCACGAGTCCCCGGGCGACGCGCTTGAGCACGTGCTTCTCGTCGAGCGCCTTCAACTTGTACGAAGCCGGCAGGCTGTTCGCGAGCGCCATCACCTCGCGGTCGAGGAACGGGAAGCGCCCTTCGACGCTGTTGCCCATCAACATGCGGTCGCCCTGCGACGAGAGCAGGTAGCCCGAGAGCAGCGTGCGCACCTCGAGGTACTGGTCTTGCGCGAGGAAGTTCCACTTCGCGAAGTCTTCGGGCAGCGACGACAGCAGCTTGCCGCG
>JAEUJR010000759.1 GCA_016793585.1 Archangium sp. | reverse complement strand
GCCGCCGTATCGGCGAGCTTGTGCCTACATGCTCGCACTTCGGCCTCCATCCGTTGCGCCCAGGGGCTCCATGCGTGATCAGAGAAGTTACAATCGAGCCATTTTCAGCTGAGAGTTCATCAAGATAGCGACGCGATTTTGTTCATGAATGGTTCTTTTATTCGATAAAGATGAACTAACTCATTCCGCTCGGACAGATCACGCCACGAGGTCGGACTTCTGACGTCATCGCAAGTTGCCTGAATCGTTCAGACGTATCGTGGTCAATGTTAAGTCGACAATAGGGTGTTGCAGACTCTTTGTGTGGTGCGTATAACTCTCATTGCGAGGTGGAGCTCATGACGGGGTTGCTGGTCACGGACGGCTACAAGTTCTCGATGGCGGAGGCGGGTTGGCCGCTGCGGGACGAGACGTTCTACGCGTCACATCGCAAGGGCGGCCTTCAGGTGCTGCCGTTCGACGTCGAGAGAGAGGTGCGGGCGATTCTGCCGGTGCCGAACCCTGGCGACTGGGAGTTCCTCGCTCAGCACGACTACGAGATGAGCGCGGGCTTCAAGGCGGCCATCGCGCTCGCGAGTCAGGTGAAGGTGAACGCGCTCCCGCGGTTCTCGGTCTTCCACGATCGCGAGCCGATCTTCTCCATCACGGGGCCGTCGGCGGTGGTCTCGTGGCTCGAGCCCCTGGTGCTGATGTGGAGCTACCGCATTCAAGTCGCGACGGTGGCGCTGCTGAGGCCCGATGAGCTCGCGGCGTCGGTCGGCACGGTGACGTGTGAAGCGCAGAAGCGCGTGGTGCTCGAGACGCTCGATGCCGTCGGCGTGAAGGCGCCTCCCATCACCGTCGACGCCGAGGGCTACGTCGCACGCGTCACGGCGCGGGTGAAAGAACTCGCGGAGGTGACGGTTTCTCCTTCGCGGCTCTTCGAGGTCGGCCTGCGCGCGGCGAGCTGTGTCGAGCAGCACCTGCTCGCGCTCGAGGGCTGCAAGGCGGCGGGGCTCACCCGCACGAGCCACGTTCACGGTGCGCGCTCACTCGGGATGATCCCCGTCGGCACGATGGGTCACGAGCACGTGCAGCGCTTCGGCTCCGATGAGGCCGCCTTCCGCGCGATGGTGGAGCGCCGCGCGAATCGCTCCAGCTTCCTGCTCGACACCTTCGACACCATCAAGAGCGGCATTCCCACCGCGTACGCGATCATCAAGGAGCGGCAGGGCAAGCACGACTCCATTCGTTACGACTCGGGCGACAAAGAAGCGCAGTACCGCTTCGCCATCTCGCTCGCGAACGAGCTGGGCATTCGCCCCGTGCAGATCCTCGAAGACGGCTTCGACACGGTGCAGACGAAGCGCTTCGAAGCGCTGCGCAAAGAGGTCGGCTGGAAGCCCGAGGAGCAGGTCTATGGCTACGGCGGCTTCATCGTGGCGCAGACGTCGGGCTCTCCGCTCACGCGTGATCGCGTCGCGGCTGTCTACAAGCTGACGCAGACCGGAAAACGGCCCTGCATGAAGTTCGGGAACGAAGCGGGCAGTGGCAAGCAGAGCGTTCCTGGAAAGCCGGTGCTCTGGCGGCGGCGCGCGGGGGCCAGCGGCCCATTCGGCGTCGTCGCGCAGGAAGGCGAGGCCGTGGCCGAGGGCTACGAGCTGCTCACCGGCTCGCAGGCGAAGCAGACGCCCGCTCTGGACGACGCGAGGTCAGTCAGCGCCCACGACCTGCGCCTCGTCCACTCTCCCGCGACCGAAGCGATGATCGACCGCTTGAAGAAGGAAGCGTTTGCATGAACTCGCCGCACCACACGACTGCGCGCACCGCGACCGTCATCGGCCGCGAGCATGTTCGCCTGGGCCGCAACAACCAGGACGGCGTCTTCGCCTGCACGCGCGGTGAGACGACGGTGGCGGTGGTGACCGATGGCTGCTCGAGCCAGCCGTTCTCTGAAGTGGGAGCGAGACTTGGCGCGCGTGCGCTCGCGACGATGACGGCTTCGCTCGACCACGTTGCGTTGGCTGAGGTCCCCTCCGTCGCGATGGCTCACCTGACGTCGTGGCTCGATCGGTTGATCCACTCGGTCGAGGTCGACGACGCGACCTCGGTGCTCGAGCAGTACGGCCTGTTCACGGTGTTGTGCGCGGTGCAGCGGGGCGGTGACGCGGTCGTCTTCGGCTCGGGTGATGGAGCCGTCGTCGATGGGCAGGTGACGCGGCTCGACTCGGGGGAAGAGAACGCTCCGGCGTACGTGGGCTATCGGCTCAACGGCAAGGCCGTGCCCGCGCGCGTGCATCACCTGGGGAGTGCTCGACGAATCGCGCTGGCGACCGATGGCCTCGATGGGCTGCTGACGAAGGCCCCCGACTCGTTGCGGCTGCTGCTCGACGAACCGCACGTGTGGACGAACCCGGTTCACCTGCAGCGACGGCTCAACGTGCTGCACGAGCAGGAGCGCTTCACCGACGACACGACCCTCGCCGTCCTCGACACGCGGGAGCTCTGATCATGGACGTCTTCTTCGCCAACACGCGCGTGCGCCTGAAGGACAGCGACCTGCTCGGTGAAGGCGGAGAGGCGCGCGTC
>JAEUJR010001082.1 GCA_016793585.1 Archangium sp. | reverse complement strand
GAGCTCGGCGAAGTACTGCTGGGTGGTGCGGCCGCGACGAATCGCTTCGGTCGCGGGAATCAGCAGACGAAGACGAACGCGACCGTTCTTCTCGAGGCCGAGCTGGCGGCCGAGCGCGAGAACGGAAGAGGTGCTCCGAAGCGCGGTGAGCTTCTGGTCGGTCACGGCGAAGAGGCGTTCGGTCGATGGTGCGGCGAACACCCGCACGGCCTCGAGCTGTTCGAGACGGTCGCGGTCATGTCGCGCGCGTTCGACGTGCGGCATCAACGCGTCGAGCGATTCTTCGGAGCCGTCACACAGCAGCAGCGCGAGCAGGTTGGTCGGAATCCACTCGCTCCCGACAGCCGCGGCCTGCCACGCCGAGAGCTGGTTTTGGTCTTTCGCGATGGAGCGCAGCTTGTCGTACTTCTTCTTCCGCGCTCCGAACTCGTAGGCGTTGAGGCCATCGAGCGCCGCCATCGTGTCGCGCCACGTCGACTGCAACTGCGCGTCCGGAACGTCGGCCATCATCGAGATCATGAACAGCGCCGCGGCAGGGAACGAACCGGTGCTGCGCTTCTGCACTTCCTTCGACAGCGCAGCGAGCATCGCGCGAATCTTCTGGTCGTCGAACGGCCGCGCCCAATGAGAGAACTTCCACCAGAACGGGCCGCCCTGCTTCAGCAGTTGAAACGCGGTGCGCCGGTCGTAGCCGTGTTGGTACGTCGCCATGGTCACCTCGAGGTGGTCACGCGGCCATCGAACTCGCCCCGCGCCTTCATCACCTTCGCGCGATTGCCCTGTGCCCACTCGGCGAGAACCCGCACTGGCCCGAGCAGCGTTCGCCCGAGCGCGGTGAGCGCGTACTCGACCTGCGGTGGATTCGTCGGGCGCACCGTTCGTTTGACGAGCCCATCGCGCTCGAGCCCGCGCAAGGTCGAGGTGAGAACGCGTTGCGAGATGCCGTCGAGCGCGCGCTTGAGTTCGTTGAACCGCATGGTGCCTTCACCGAGGAGGACGACGACGAGAACGCTCCACTTGTCGCCCACGCGGTTGAGGATTTCGCGCGTCGCTCCGCAATCGGTGTCGAACTCGGCGGTGAGCTTGCCGTTCCCAAGTAACTTCAAGGTGCCTCCTTCTCATGCTGCGCGCGTGGTGCGAGACGTGGCTGCAACCATGACGAATAGCAACACGCAGTCGAAGACGTTGAACCTCGCGCTGTGGGTCGTGCAGGTGCTGCTCGCGATCACCTTCGTCGGCACGGGCCTGTGGAAGTTGCTCACGCCAGTCTCCGACCTCGCCGCAAAGATGCCGTGGATGGGTGAGGTGTCGCCCGCGTTCCTTCAGACGACTGCGGTGCTCGACCTGCTCGGCGGAGTCGGCGTGCTGGTGCCCTGTGCGACGCGCATCGCTCCGCGGCTCTCGATACTGGCGGCGCTCGGGTGCGTCGGGTTGATGGCCGGCGCCATCGTCTTTCACCTTCAGCGAGGCGAAGCGGCGAGCACGCCTTTCAACCTCGTCATGGCAGCGCTCGCCGCCTTCGTCGCGTGGGGCCGGCACTTCAGAGCTCCCATCACCCAGGGATAGGAGGGCTGTCTTGAGAACACTGCTCGCCTTCGCTCCTCTGCTTGCGCTCGGCTGTCTCTACGACCAACCCACGCTCCGCAGCGATACGACGAGAGCCGACTACGACGCGTGCGCGTCGCTCACGGGCCTCGGTCGGGCCTGCGTCGACGCCAGTTGGGAACTCCACACGCTGGTCGCGAAAAGTACCGGCTGCTCCCTCGACTCCGATTGCCGTGTGCTCGTCACTGAAGACCCGCTTGCGCCAGCATGGATTGCCGTCACTGCTTCTGCAGAAGCAGCAACGCTGAACTCGATTGCGCGAGTGCGAACCGCCTGCGGTGAAGTCGATCAGTGGGCAGCTCAACCCGAGACACGATGCCGCAACCACCGGTGCGTTCTGTCCGCGAAATACTCGTGGCCACGACACTGCAAGGTCGAGCACTGAATGCTCACCTCACGATGAACGTGTTCACCTCTGACACCGAGCCGTAGAAGCTCTCCACGCGGAAGTAATACTGATTGTTCACCGTCGTGAGTGGCGCCAGGTCGGCCGCCGTGAGCAGCAGATACCCACCGATGTTCCGCGTCATCGCGTAGTTCGAGTACGTGCCCGAGGTCAGTGAGAACACGAGCACGTTCCCCGCCGTCCACGTCGAGACCGGACTGCCCGCGACGTAGAGCTTGTGCGGCCCCTCGCAGAACGTCGTGTTCGTCGTCCAGTCGAGCTCGATGACGCCGTTCGCGTTGAACGACACCATCTGACAGTTCGTCGGGGCCACGAGGTTCATCGAACAACCACCCGATGGCACCTGCACCGCGACCGGCGAACAATCGACGCCGGAGCCGCCGCCACTTCCACCACCCGTCCCGCTCGTGCCGCCACCGGTTCCACTCACGCCTCCAGCGACACCACCACCGGTTCCACTCACGCCACCCGCGACACCACCACCGACTCCGCTCATTCCACCTGCCGCCGCGCCGCCCCCCGTGCTGCCGGCGCCGCCCCCGCTTCCACTGACTCCTCCCCCACTTCCACTCGTTCCGCCTGAGAACCCGCCACTGCCCGTACTCATGCACGCGCCCGTGACGCACGACTGGCCGATGCCACACGACACGCAGGCTGCTCCACCTCGCCCGCAGTCGGCGCTGTCGACGACCGTTCGACACTGCCCACGCGCATCACAACACCCGCTACACGTGCTCGCGCTGCACACCGGGGCCGAGCTGCAGGCAGCTCCGAACACCACCAACCCGATGATCAGCACGCGCATGGAACCCAAGCCTCGGCGCGCGCGTCTCCCTCATCCATGGTCATCGCGTCGACCCGCCAGAGCCGCGCGATTCCTCGAGATTCTGGCGACCGAAAAACCCGCGCACGCCCGCGTGACTCGCTGCATCGACACGCGGCAATGTGCTTCCCTTTTTCTCCATTTCAGTGTGGCCCGTCAGCACCGTTTCGCCGCGCTGGGAGGACCGCTTGAGGTGCGGTAGGTCATGGACATGTTCCTTCAGCTGAAAGATTTGGCGAGCCAGAAGCTGATCACCGTGCCCGAAGAGGGCCTCACCTTCGGACGCGAGGGTGGCGACGCCCAGGTCCAGGTGGCCGACATGGGCGTCTCCAAGCGCCACGCAGAGGTCTTCTGCGAAGGCGGCGCCTGGTTCCTCAAAGACCTCGGCAGCTCGAACGGCACGATGCTCGCGAACGAGCGCATCGCCGACGCCACCGAGATTCTGCCCGGCGACGTCTTTCAGCTCAGCAAGCGCAAGTTCGAAGTGCTCAAGGTCGTCGAAGACGACGCGGGCGGTGAAGAAGAGGAGCAGGACGCTCCGCAGATGACCGAGCCCGAGCGCAAGGCGCCTCCGAAGCCCGCGCCGAAGGCCGCTGCCAAGTCGGCCCCGCCTCCGGCCAAGAAGCCCGCCGCTGCCAAGATGGCGCCCGCCGGTGGCCGTGAGCCGACCCGCGCCGCGCCCGAAGCCGATGACGGTGGTGGTGGTGACGAAGAGATGGGCAACGCGAGCGTCGGACAGGTGCTCGCCGGCGTGCCCAAGGCCGTCGCGTACTACCTCGTGAACGTGCCCCTCATGCTGCTGAACCCGTTCGGCACCATTCGCAAGGGCATCGAGGAGCAGCCGAAGGACCCAATGGGCAAGATGGAGCTCATCGCCTGGGCGCTGCCCGGCAACATCTTCTCGGGCGCGATGGGCTTCATCGCCGGCCTCATCTCGCAGCTCATCGTCGGCGCGCTGAGCATCGGCAGCCTGATCAGCGGCCTCATCGTCGGCGCCATCGTCGCCGT
>JAEUJR010000271.1 GCA_016793585.1 Archangium sp. | reverse complement strand
ATTTCGAACGGTCGCCTCGACACGAATCGGCTCACCGAAGAACCCTGCGGTCGCGGTCTCGTAGGGAACGACCGGGCGCGCGACGCGAATGCGCTCCATGATCAGATCGGCCTGACGCACGAGCATGCGCGCACGGCTGATGGCCTGGTTGTTCGCGTCGGAGACTTCGACGACGGTGCCGGCGTTGGGGCCATCGTCGACCTGCAGCAGCACGTAGTAGTCGTCGGCCGGAACGGTGGCCGGCAGCGTGAACGTGATCTGCGCGACGACGTTCTCACCGCCCTGCACCGCGCGCGTGCCGCTGTAGACCTCGCGATCATCCATCGAGAAGACCGTGTCGGCCGAGAGGAAGATCTTGAACGGCACGACGCCAGCCGGGTCGAAGCCCTGGTTGGTGAGCGCGTACGAGATGGTGACCGGGTCTCCGGGGCCTGCCGAGGGAGGGCCGGCGACGTTCTCGGCGACGAGGTCGACACCCGCGAAGTACGGCGTGGTGGTCGCCAGCACGTTGTTCACTTCGTTCGTCTCGGTGACGGCGTTCGACTCGTCGACGACGGCGAGCACGTAGAACGAGCCCGATGTCGGCCGCAGTGCAGTGCCCGTCGCCGCGTTGGTCACCGCCCCGTTCGGCACGAGCGTGAACGGCCCCGGAGGCTGCGCGCCGGTGACGATCTCGGTGTCAGCGACGCCGGCGTCGGCCGAGGGCGCGTCGAAGAGCGTGTCCTCCGAGAGGTAGAGCCGGTAGTTGAATGGCCCCGAGGTCGCGGTGCCGAAGTTGCGCATCGAGACCTCGGCTCCGATCTGCAGATCGTTGCCAGCCTGCGAGATGCCCGTGACGCGAAGGCGGGTCGGCTGCAGATCGACGCCCGGCGGCGGCCCAAAGCGCACGTAGGTGATCGGCGAGCCGGTGTTCATCGGGTCGAAGCTGGCGATGTCGCAGTGCGCGTACGACGGCACGGGCATCGTGGGCACCGTGCGATTCAGACAGCTCGCCGAGGGCAGCGCGTTCGTTCCCACCGCGCCCGTCGGAGACTCGATGCCGATGGTGGCCGAGATCGCCTGCCCCGAGCCGAGCATCGAGCCGTAGTAGAACTCGATGACGCCGTTCTCCCAGAGACGAATCTGGAAGTTGAGCGTGTACATGCCGAAGCGGCGGTTCCAGTCCTTCCACTCGATCGCCAGGCCCTGCCCGTTCGGCCCCGTCACCACCTGCTGTCGCAGCGCGCTGGTGCCGTTGTTGCCGTCGAGGTCGTCCCAGAACGGGGCGATGATGCCGTTGGGCTCGACCGTCGAGGGAATCGCAACGTTCGAGGGGAAGTCGTCGGTGGGAATCGTCGAGGCCTCGAAGAAGGCCATGCCGTTCGCCGTGACGACGATGCTCGTGTACTGGCGGTTGTAGAACTGAAACGTGAAGGGCAACGCCACGTTCGCTCGGCCCCGGTCGGTCACGCTGTTGGGAGCAGTCAGCGTGATCGTCTGCGGGTTCGTGAGCGACGGGTAGCCGCTGATCGCCTGGGTGGTGGCCACGTATTGGGCAGCAGCCGACCCCGACCACAAGGCGAGCAGAAGGGCCATCGATCTCAACGACGTCATCGGGACAGACTCCTCGGGGGGCGGCTCCCGGCGCCCTTCAGTGACCGGCCGTGTGGCTCTATATACGAGCGTGTGCGCCCTGCACGAGGCTTGTGCACGTGAAGCACCGAGTTTTCCGGCCGTCTCCCGAGGCACTATGACCGTCGTCGCCGTCGCCGTGACCCTTCTGCTCTCGCAGGCCCCCAAAGCCCACGCGCATCAGGTGCTGCTCGATCAGTGCCTCGTCTCGGCGGCTGATCCAAAGAACCCGTGGGCGCTCGCGCACGGCATGACGGCCTATGGCGCCAGCTACCTCGCCAGCGACGGCCGCAAGGCGAGCGAGGTGATCACGAAAGACTTCCTCGCCCGCAACCTGCTGCCCGACGGCGGCGTCGGCGCCGGCAACACCTACGGCTTCCAGCGCTACGCGAGCGATCGCACGCCCATCGAGCCGCACTCGAACCTGATCACCAAGACGTTCGTGCTGGCGAAGCTGCCGCTGACGACGACGTTCCCGACGGCGTGGGGCACGGTCACGCTGCAGCAGCTGGTCGATGGCGTGAAGAAGGGCTTTCGGCACGTGCCCTCGAGCGACGAGTACTGGAGAGACGCCGCGTGGACGCTCGACCTCTTCTCGCAGACGGGCAAACCAGGCTCGACGATCGCGACCGAGCTGGGCCCGCTCTCGCTCGACGCGGTGATGAACGATGCGCTCGATGCGCTCGAGAAGAACCAGGCCGAGCTCAGTGACGGCCTCAAGAAGGGCCTGCCCGAGGTGCCGAAACGCAAGCAGGGCATCTACGCGCACCCGTGCGGCGGCCTGCACTTCGTTCAAGCCGTGTTCGGCTGGTCGCGGTTTCCCGAGGTGAAGAAGAAGTGGGGAGCGCGCCTCGAGGGGCAGATTGCCGTGCTCTTCTACCGGCTCGAGTCGGAGCGGCGGCAGTACGACGCAGCGCTCCAGCAGGCACCACAATTCAAGCTGCAGATCCTCACGCAAGAGGTGAAGTTCTACGGCCACTTTCTCGAGACGCTCGGCCGCCTCAAGAACGAGACGGGCTGGAAGCCGAACAAAGCGCAGGAGCTGTCGATCAATCGCGCCAGAGCGCTCCTCGACGCGGCGGTGAAGGGGCTGGAGGAGATGAAGGCGTTCTCGACGATGGCGGAGATCAAGCAGTCGAACCCGCAGGTGTACCTCGATCTCATCGGGGACAGCTGCCACGCAGCGAATGGGTGGAATCAATGGCCGTGAGGCTCGTGGTGTTGGGGGCGGCGCTCGCAGTGCTGAGCGCCGGGTGTTCGAACGAGAGCTGCCTGTCGGGCGACCCCGCGTGTGTGGTGGCGTCTCCGTGCCCGAAGGTCTCGTTCGAGTGTGGCGGCGTGCAGGAGCAGCTCGCCATCGAGACGATCGCAGGCCCTTCGATGCGGCCGGGCGGCTGGAACGCGCTGGGCGCGCGCGGTGACGTGAAGCTGTCGAACGGGTTCGCCGACGTGGTGATCGCCGGCATCGGCACGCAGAACTACCTCGACCCCAACGGCGGCTCGGTGCTCGACCTCACGCCGCACGGCCAGGCGAAAGACGTCGTCACCAACATCTTCCAGGTCACCGGCATCCTCCCCGGCGACAGCATTCGGTACACGTCGATGAAGGTGATCGACGAGCGGCCCGATCGTGTGGCCGTCGAGGTACGCGGCGCGCTCGACGGGCGCAAAGACGTCATCGCCTTCACGCGCTACGAGCTTCGGCCGTGCGATCGCGGCGTGCGCGTTCGCACCGAGGTGATCAACGGCTCCAACGACACCGAGCTGTGGAGCCTGGTCGACGGCTTCTACTGGAGCGGCCGCGAAGCCCTGCCCTTCGCGCCCGGCGCCGGCTTCGGGTTTGCGAGCCCATCGTTCAACCTGCTGACCATCAACGGCGTGTTCCGCTCGTTCCCGTACCTCGCCGCCGCGGGTCACACGGGCGACGAGCGCACCTCGTCGATCGCGAGCGCGAGCTGCACGGCGCCGACGATGGAGGGCTTCAACAGCGACCAGGTGAGCTCGGCCGGCCTGCCCCGCACGCGGGTTCCACCTCGCGGCTATCAGGTGTTCGAGCGCTTCTTCGCGGTGGCCGACACGAAGGGCGTCAGCGGCGCGGTCGATCTCGCGCTCGAGGTTCGCCGACAGGTGACGAAGGAGGCGTACGCGACGGTGAAGGGCCGCGTCGAGCGCCCGGGCGCCATCGCGGTGAACTCGGAACGTGAGACGAGCATTCAGATCTCGGAGGGCACGCTCGCGTCGACCGAGGCCCAGCGCATTCCGTGGACGCAGATCGTCCCCAACATGGACGGAACGTTCAGCGCGCGGTTGCCGGCGGGCAAGAGCTACGTCGTCGAGGTGCACTCCTTCGGCCGCAAGGTGCTCGAGAAGGAGTTCAGCAACGTCGCCGATGGCGCCGACTTCGGAACGTTCGTGTTGCCATCGACGGGCACCGTCACCTTCCAGGTGAAGGACAGCGCGAACATGCAGGGGCTCGACGCCGAGATCTTCATCGTGCCGATCGACGCGGCCGAGCGCGAGAAGGTGCTGGGCACGCTCCACGGCCGGTTCACCGCGTGCGCACCGTGGCTGGGTACGCCCTCGGGCGCCTCGCCCGCCTGCAACCGCATTCTCGTGCGGCAGGGCGTGACGACGGCCGAAGTGCCGCTGGGGCGGTTCTACGTCTACGCCTTCCACGGCCCGTGGTGGTCGCTTGGGCGCGACTCGGTGACGGTGACGCCGGGCGCCTCGACGATCTCGTTCACCCTCACCCGCCTCGCGGGCCTCAAGCCTGCGGGCTCACTCACCGCCGACTTCCACATTCACGGCGCGGCCAGCTTCGACAGCTCGATTCCCGACTACGACCGCGTGCTCGCGTTCTCGGCGAGCGATCTCGACGTGGCCGTCAGCACCGATCACGACGTCGTCTACGA
>JAEUJR010000729.1 GCA_016793585.1 Archangium sp. | reverse complement strand
CTGTGCGAGTCGACCTCGTCGGGCCTCGAGCTGTTCACCCGCCAGAAGGAGTGGCTCGCGGTCGACTCGGTAAAGGGCCAGATCGTCGTCGACTCGGGCGACATGCTCTCACGCGTGACGAACGAGGTGATTCCGTCGACGACCCACCGCGTGGTGAACCCGAAGAGCGCGGCCGAAGACGTGGTTCGGTACTCGATGCCGTTCTTCGTGCACCCCTTCCCCGAGTGTTCCCTGCGCATTCTCGACGCGTGCGTGACGCCCGAGAACCCGCGCAAGTACCCCGACATCACCGCCGACGACTTCCTTCGTCAGCGCCTGCGTGAGATCGGCCTCATCAAGTAGGATGGCTGCGTGAACACCGAGACCCTCGCGCTTTTCAAGATCCTCGAGCTGGGAACGAAGCAGGTCGAGCAGGGCAAGGTCAGGAACACCCGCGAGGCCATCGCCGAACTTCGCGCCCTGCTCCGCGAGCCGCGGTGACGAAAGCCGTTCTGCTGTTGTTGCTCGCCGGGAGCGACGTCGACCGGCCGCGGCTCATCGGCAGCGTGCGGGTGTCGACGTTCACCGGCTTGCCCGACGTGCTCGGCGTGTCGGGCACGTTTCACCTCATTCCGTACGTCGATCTCGAAGGCGGCGCCTCTGCGTTCGTGTTCGCGCAGAGCTGGTACGCGCGCGGCGGCCCTCGCTGGCTCTTCGAAGACTGGCGTGACGAGTCGAACCGAGGCGTCACGCTGCGGCTGTCGGCGCTGGCGGGCGTGAAGTCGGTCGCGCTGCCGAACGAGTGGTTCCTCGGCTTTCACTTCGTGGGAGCTGTGGAGCTCACGTACTGGTTCGCCGCACACGCGGGGCTCACGTTTCAGCTCACGGGAGGCGGCACGGTGCGCAAGTGGCCCGCCTTCTTCCCCGAGCTGCGGCTCGCGTGGGGCATCGCGTTCTGATCACTCGAGGGTGACGTCGGGAAACAGCGGCTTTCCATCGGCCGTCGTGCGCGCCGCATCCATCGTCTCCACCAGCACCTCGAACGGAACGGCCGACGACGCGCTCAGCAGCAGACGGGAGCCCCGGCGTAACGGCTCGAGCGCGGCTTTCAGCGCGGGCGCTCCATTCCGTCGCGGAACGGTCGTCACCTGCTCGCCCTGACGAATCACGTAGCCGGACTCATCGATGACGACCGACACGGGAGCGCCATCACCGCTCCCCTGCCCCGCCGCGCGCGTCGCGTTGATCACCTTCATCGCGCCGAGCCCCGTCATCGAGAGGATCATGAAGAGAATGAGGTTCATCAGAATGTCCAGGTACGGCACGAGGGTCAGCTCACCTGTCTCGGCCTCGACCTCGGCGCGGAGCTTCCGGTTCGTCATGGCGCTCATGACACCGCGAGGTGGCCCGGGTTCCCGGCTACGGTGCGCGCCATGCGCTGGCTGCTGATGCTCTGTCTCGCGGGCTGCTCCACGAAGTCGGTCAGGCCCGAGGCGCAGGGGCCGCGACGCGCGCTGCTCACGGGTCGCGCGGTGCTGTCTGCGAACACGTTCGTCGACGGCCCGCACAGCGGCTCGTGCGTCGAAGGTGGGCCGTTTTCGTCACAGCCGGTGCAGGGGTTCTCGTCACTGCAGCTCACACCGAACGGGTTCCTCAGCATCAGCGACAACGGCTACGGCGTGCCCGAGACCTCGGCCGACTTTCTGCTGCGCGCGTGGAAGCTCGAGCCCGATCTGACGACGGGAGTCTTGAAGGCGACGACGCTCTTCGTGCTGTCCGATCCGTCGCGGCGACTCAATTGGCCCATCGTCAACGAGAACACGACGACGCGCCTGCTCACCGGAGCCGATCTCGACCCCGAGTCGTTCGTGCGCGTCGCAGATGGAACGTTCTGGTTCGGTGACGAACACGGGCCGTTCCTCGTGCACGTCGACGACCAGGGCCGCGTGCTGGAGCCGCCCTTCGAAGTCCCCATCGATGGTGGCGCGCTGCTCGGGGCCGACTCGCCGTTCCTTCGCACGAACCTGATGTTGCGGAGCGCAGAGGCACTGAAGGTCGCGACCGGTACGCGCACGCTCTCTCCCGATCACCGCTGGCTCACGTCGGTTGACCAGGTGAAGGCGCTGCACACGGCCGGCTTCCGCGTCGTGCCGTGGACGGTGAACGAGCCCGCGCGCATCGAT